>NZ_JBLKRU010000031.1:0-92688 GCF_047608185.1 Caballeronia eucalypticola | reverse complement strand
GGTGACGGCGACATCGAAGCAAATGAACGTGCCGGTCGAAGGCAAGTTCAAGAAGTTCACCGCGCAACTCGACTTCGATCCGGCCAAGCCAGCGGCCGGCAGTGCGAATCTCAGCATCGACACGAGCAGCTACGATCTCGGCGACGAGAGCTACAACAAGCAGGCCACTGACAAGGACTGGTTCGACACAGCCCATTTCCCGACGGCGACTTTCGTTTCGACGGGCATCGCGCCGGCAGGCGGCACGAAGTTCAACGTCAGCGGCAAGCTCACGATCAAGGGCAAGTCGCAAAACGTCACCGTACCGGTCACCGTGACGAGCCAGGGCGCGACGCAAACCTTCGACGGATCATTGCCCATCAAACGCACGCAGTTCGATGTCGGCTCGGGCGAATGGAAAGACACCTCGGTCGTCGCCGACGAAGTCGTCATCAAGTTCCACCTCGTCGCAACGAAGAAATAAGCGCTCACCGAACCTTGATCCTAGGTCTTCACAAATTCATTCTGGAAAACTCATGAAAAAGAACCTTCTGATTGCAGCCGCCGGCGCGCTTTTCGCGGCCGTTTCGTTCAACGCGATGGCTGAAGAAGTCACGTATCAACTCGACCCGAACCACACGTACCCGAGCTTTGAAACCGATCACTTTGGCGGCATCTCGATCTGGCGCGGCAAGTTCACGAAGAGCAGCGGCACCGTGACGCTCGATCGCGCAAAACAGAAGGGCACGCTGGACGCGACTATCGACATGACGTCGATTGATATCGGCAATGACAAGCTGAACGGTGAACTGAAGAGCGCGCAATTCTTCGATGCCGACAAGTTCCCGACAGCGACCTACAAGGGCACGTCGATGAAGTACAAGGGCGATGTGCCGGTTGAAGTGATCGGCGAACTGACGCTGCACGGCGTGACGAAGCCGCTGAACCTGAAGATCGAATCGTTCAAGTGCTTCACGAACCCGATGCTGAAGAAAGAAGTGTGCGGCACGGAATCGACGGCCACGTTTGATCGCGGCGACTTCGGCGTGGATTATGGCAAGACATACGGCTTCAAGATGAAGACGACGCTGCATATTCAAGCCGAAGGCGTGAAGCAGTAAATAGACCGATGGATGCCGGCGTGGAGATGTCACGCCGGGCGTTCAGGGCAAAGAAGCCGTTCCAGCTTACGCAGGAACGGCTTTTTGGCTATGTGACCGTCATCGGCGTTTTCTCAAAGACAGTCTCCGAGAAAACGAGCGGGGGCGATGTAAAAATCCGGATAGGAGGCAGCAGAATTCCTCCCAACTCCTTCCCACGCATTGATCCCCAATGCGCTGAGCCTCTGCTACAATTCGATTGCTACATTTGTAGTAATCGAGGTCATGATGAGTATGCCAGTCCGAATTGATGACGAGTTGTATGAACAGGCGAAAGCCGACGCGTCGGCAGAACACCGATCAATCGCCGGTCAGATTGAATTCTGGGCGAAGGTCGGACGTGCGGCGTTGGATAACCCGGATCTGCCAGCGTCCTTCATTGCCGAGTCGCTGATCTCTATGGCCGAGCCGCGCGAACACTCCACACCGTTCGTGCCACGTCGCCGCCGCACATGAGCTTTACGGTCCGTCAGACGAGACGTTTTGCAAGGCAGTACAAAAAACTCCATGACAACGCGGCCGCCGACGTGGACGCCGCAGTGGCGGTCGTCGTGGCCGATCCTGCCGCTGGAGAGCGAAAGCGAGGCGACCTGGCTGATTTGCTTGTGTACAAGTTTCGAAGCCAGGGGCAATTGTTCTTGCTTGGCTATACCGTCGACGACGAACCGCGACTGGTGTACCTCGAAGCGATCAGCCCGCACGAGAATTTCTATCGGGACCTAAAGCGGTGAGCCTGCTCAACGATTAGGGCAACGCCGACCAAGACATTCTCACTTCATCGAGCGTCGTTGCCCCGCGCAGGGCTTCGCACAACGTATGTCGGATACCGACTCCCTTCAGCCTGAAGGTCATCAAGGCACCCGCTATCAATGCTCCCAAGTCATGAATGAAATGACATCCGGGCTATCGTCAAACGTGGTTCCGTCCAACACAATCCTCTCCAACGCAGCGCTTGCTGCCTAATTTTCTGGAGAAGAAACCATGTATGCAGTGACTGGAATCACAGGGCAGGTTGGGGGTGTCGTTGCGCGTTTGCTGCTAGCCGCCGGGCACGATGTCCGCGCCGTCGTTCGCGATGCAGCAAAGGGCGAGGCTTGGGCGAAGCAAGGCTGCGAAGTCGCACTCGCCGACGTCAACGATCAACAGGCATTGCAGCACGCATTCGAAGGTACGGAAGGCGTATTTGTCCTGCTGCCGCCCACATTCGATCCCACGCCGGGCTTTCCCGAAGCTCGCAAGACCATCGCCACATTGCGGGCTGCACTCGCAGCCGCCAAACCGTCCAGGGTCGTCGTGCTGTCGACTATCGGCGCACAGGCCACGCAGCCGAACCTGCTGAATCAGCTTCAAATCCTCGAGCAGGAACTGGGCACGCTGCCCATGCCCGTGGCTTTCCTGCGCGCCGCATGGTTTATCGAAAATGCTGCATGGGATGTGGCGCCCGCACGCGATTCAGGCATCGTGCCCAGCTTCTTGCAACCACTCGACAAACCTGTGCCTATGGTCGCTACCGCGGATATCGGCCGTGTCGCAGCGGAGTTGTTGCGTGAATCGTGGACGGGGCGCCGCATCGTTGAACTGGAAGGGCCGCAGCGTATTTCGCCTGACATGATTGCAGCTGGCTTCACGCGTCTGCTCGGCCGCGACGTCAGCATGACAGTCGTGCCGCGAGACACTTGGGAAGACTTGTTCCGCTCGCAAGGGATGAAAAACCCGACGCCGCGCATGCAGATGATCGATGGTTTCAACGAAGAGTGGATCTGCTTTGAAGGCGCTGAAAACGAAGTGCGCAAAGGCCGTGTGCCGCTTGATACGGTGTTGCAATCGTTGATTGAAAAGGCGTCGTAGAACGGCGCTGATGCCCGGCAACTGGCTTGCGATTATTAACCGTTATTCAGGAGTACAACCAATGACCAGCATGCAAGAAGATGCGATCAGGAAGGGCCGCCTCGATGGCAAGAAGGTGATCGTGCTCGGCGGTTCATCGGGAATCGGCTATGCGGTGGCGGAGTATGTGCTGGCCGAAGGTGCAAACGTCGTGATTGCATCGAGCCATGCGGGACGTGTCGACGCTGCGGTCACGGCGCTTGGCGCGAATGCTAAAGGCCACGCGCTCGATCTCATCGATGAACATGCCATCGAAGCATTTTTCACCGCGATCGGTAGCTTCGATCATCTGGTGTTCACCGCAGGCGATTCCCTGCGGCTTGGTGAGATCGCGTCGACGGATTTGTCCCTGGCAAGACGCGCCTTCGATATCCGCTATTGGGGCGCACTCGCCGCGGTCAAATACGCTTCGCCGCATATCGCGACCGGCGGTTCGATCGTGCTGACAACAGGCGTCGCGGCGTTGCGTCCGCGTGGCGGCTGGGCATTCGGCGCGAGTGTCTGCGGCGCAATGGACGCGCTCACGAGGGCGCTTGCAGTCGAACTGGCGCCGTTGCGCGTGAACGCCGTGTCACCCGGACTGATCGCGACGAACCTGTGGCAGAACATGTCGGAAGAGGACCGCCAAGCGATGTACGAACAAGCCGGCAAGCAATTGCCCGTCGGTCGAGTGGGCGAGGCGCGCGATGTCGCGGCTGCGTATCTGTTCCTGGTGGAAAGTGCGTTTGCAACGGGCCAAACGGTCGTGGTCGATGGCGGGGCGGTGCTGGTTTAGGCGAGGAAGGTGTGGGCTAAGTAATGCAGATACTTGCAGCCAATCAATATCCGCCAGTTTGCAGCAACAAAAAAATGGTTGGGGCGAGTTCGCCCGAACCACTTTTTTTCAAACCACCTGATTGCTCACCTTATCAATTCGTCAGCGACAGATAGGGCGAGGCAAGTGCCGTCGGCGGGAAGGACACTGCGCCGCCTTGTTTCGTGAAGCTGTATCGCACGTACACGGCTGCCAGGTATTCGCGATACTGATACGCGTTGCCAAGAGACGCGGTCGCCCCGACCGTAAGTTGCGGTGCAAGTTGATATTCACCCGTCGCGCTGAACGAATAAGAGACGCCGGTTTTGCTGCTGCTTGCGTAGACCCCTCCGGTCGCGCCTGAACTTCCTGGCTGGATGTTGCCAGTGATCGGGAAATAATTCGACGCATCCTGCCGATAATGCTGCACACCGATCGACCCCTTGAGGTCGTAGGTGAACAGGCCATTGCGGCCCATGTACTCGACCGGCAGGTTCAGGATCATGTACTGCTGCGGGCTGAAGTAGCCGCCCTGTCCATAGGTGAAGTACGACAGGTTCTTGTCGTAGTGCATCAGCGTGGTGTTCACGCCCGCCGTCAGCGTGGTATTCCCGTCCTGGAACAGGCGCGTATAGAAACCGCCGCCGCCTTTTTCGGCCGTGTTGCTCGCGACATTCGTGCCGGTGTAGTACTGGAACGCCCAGTTCACGTACGCACCGCTCGTTCCGTCGTCCCAGCCGAGATCCAGGCGTCCGCCGTTCGACGTGACACCGCCCCATTGCAGGTTTTGACCCTGATCGCGCGTCCCAGCATACGAGAGCAAGCTGTCGGTGACCGCCCGGCGCGCAACGGCGATCGAGTACGAAACCTTGTCCGTGATGCTGCCGTTGTACTGTGCGCCGCCGACCACGTTTTCTTCGCGAAAACCGAGCGGCGTAGTGCCGACATCGAGCTTCACGCTGTTCGTTTCGTAGCCGACGGACAACCCTACGCCGGTCGCCGTTTGGTTGCCGTAATTGTTGATCAGAGTCGGACTCAATGCGGCCTGTCCGGAGCCAAAGCGCTTGAGCGTGTCGGCCGTCGATTGGGCATCGCCCGCGTCCAACGTTACCGGCGTCGCTGTCACGACAATATGACCGTTCCCCGCCGCGATGCGACCCTGAACCGGCGCTTCGATATCCGTCAGGTTCGACAGCCCGTCCTCACCCGTGCGTTGGCGAAAGATGATGCCGCCCGACACCGTGCTCGACCGGGCGCGGTTGATTTGCGCGAGTTCATCGGCGACGCCCAGCGTTTGTGCGTTGGCCACGGTCGTCGGATTGTTGCCCGCCATGCCGGAGTATGCCTGTGCCGGTTGTGCGGGCGCGTAGCCATAACCTGCGGGCGGTTGCGGGATGTAGGGCTGACCGTAGCCCTGGTTCGCGTAGGGCTGCTGTTGTTGCTGCTGTTGTGGATACCCGTATGCCTGCTGCGCATACTGCTGTTGCTGCGGATAAGGCTGCTGCCTGTAGTCCGTTTCATCGGCTTGGCGAGTGTTACGCGACGTGGCCTGCTTGCGTGTCGAAGCACGTGTCGATTTCGTTCCCGCCGCACTGGAATAGGTGCGGGGTTGCGGCTGCTGCGCGTTCGCTTGCGCCTCGCGCGCAGCGGGCGACATGGGCCACGGCGAACTCATCGCGGGGTCGACCTGTTGCTGAGCTTGCTGAGACTGATACCGAGCCGGATACGGTTGCTGCGGTTGCCGATATTGCTGCTGATTCTGCGCAGGATAAGGCTGCTGATATTGCGGCTGATACGGCTGCTGATAAGCCTGACCCTGCGGCTGATATTGCCCCTGATACTGTCCCGGATCCTGAGCCGGCGCTTGCCCTGGATAGGGTTGCAGCGGCGCCGCGGCCGGCCCGCCGGACTGGCTCGAACCTGAGGTATCGGGACCGTATCCACCGCCTGTCGCTACTGGGCGTCCAGGGTTCCCCGGCGTTGAATAGGGTGCAACATAGGGCGTCGAATAAGGCGCGGGTTGAGACGGAGGCAAATAGTTCGGCACGTTCTGCGTCGGTGAAGAAGGCTGGGAATAAGAGGATGACCCAGAGGACGACCCACCAGGCAATCCGGGCATCGGAGCAGTCGAGCGCGAGAACAGGCCGCTCAGCGGACCCGTCGGTGCACCCGATGGGCTCGTTGTCGTATCGATGGCGGTCTTGCCTTCAAAGGGATTCGTGCCGGGCAGCGGCATCGACCCGATGCGCTGCATGGCCGATTCCCAACCACGCGGCACGTTGGGCTGCGCGCCCTGGCCGGCTGTGCGCACCGTTTGACGCACGGGCGTATTTGCAGCAATCAATGCCTGCTGCAAATAACGCGATGCCAGCGTCAACTTGCCCTCGGCGTGATACATGCGGCCGGTCGCGGCGAGCACGCGGGGATCGTCGGGAGCCTCGTGCAGCGCCTGATTCGCCGTTGCCTCCGCAAATGAAAATTCCCTCGCGCCGGACGCGGCGCCAATCGTTGAAACCTGCAGGTCGATGTCGTCAGGACGTCGCGCCAACGCCGCGCGATAACTCGCGAGCGCGCTGCGGTCGTCGCCGGCAGAGGTGTACAAACGGGCCAGCGCAGCTTGCAGGTCGGGGTTATCGGGCATGGCGGAAAGCCAGGGCGCGATCACATCGTAGGCGCTAGCCAGGTCCCCGCGCTGACGCACGGTATCGGCCTGTTTCACCACAATGCCGATGTTCAAATTGTTGAAGTCGATACGTTGCTGCGGCGTGAGTTGCGCAGCGGCCAGCCGTCGCATGACGGAACTCAGTTCGGCGTCCTGCTGCGGATTCTTTTGCCCCGCGGCAACTGGAACGGCCGTCAGGATACCTGCGTATTGCAGCAGCAGGCCGGTATCGTCGGGAGCAGCAGCCATTGCGCCGCGCACCAGCGACAACGCGCGCATGGTGTCACCCGCCTGCAAATACGACGACGCCAGCACGCCGACCAACTCAGGGCTGTTCTCAGCAGTGGGCGTAGCGGCTTGCAGGATCGCCTCGGCTTGTTGCGTCTGCCCGGCACGCGACATCCGGTTCGCGAGGTCCGCTTGCGTATGAACCCACAAGCGATGTTGCAGCAGCGTCATGGCCGTCGTGCGCTGGTTGACCGGGATGCGTTCCAGTTGCGATAACCCCGTCGCCCAGTCTTGGGTCTCAGCCGAGAGTAGCGCGCTTGCATACAGCGCGTCGGTCATGTCGGGGTGCGTGGCGAGCAAGCCGTCCATCATGCTGCGCGCATTGCCGACCGCCCCTTGGCGCACGTAAATACGAGCGAGGTCGAGGCGCATCCAGACATCGTCGGGATTGTTCAGCAACGCATCTTCGAAAAGACTGCGCGCCGTGCCCAGGTCACCGCGTGCTTCGGCTGCGCGCGCCTGCGCCGCCTGCGCTTCGCCGCGCAGCTTGTTGATGCCGCCAGCCTTCGCCTGCTGTTCCGCGTTCAACTGGTTCGCAAAGCCAAGCGCCTCGTCACCGCGGCCTTGCGCGGCGAGGGCGCCGACCAGTCCACGAATTGCGTCGGGGTTGTCGGCCTGACGGCGCAGCGCCATCCGGTAAGCCTGTTCCGCGCCGCGCGGGTCGCCGCTATTGAGCAGCGTTTCGCCGAGCATGGTCTGCGCGGTCGTGTCCGATGGATTCAGCGCAATCGCGCGCTCGAAATCCGACCTCGCTTTCGCGATCTCGCCATTGCTGCGCGCGCCAATCCCCGCGCTCGTATAACTCCAGTAGGTCGCGCTAGTGAGAGCGTCCTTCCATCGCGCCGGATTGGTAATACGCGATGCACGCTCCAGGTACGTGCGCGCTTCATCGAATTTTTCTTGCTTCAATGCGGCGATACCCATGCCGCCGAGCGCATCGCCATCGTTTGGACTATTCGCCAGCACGGCGGAAAAACGGGCGCGCGCTGTGACGATATCGCCACGATCCAGCGCGGCGAAACCATCGGCAACTGCGCGGCCGCGCGAATCGACGGCGGCATTCTCTTGCGCTCGATCGCGAGCCTGCTTGTCTTGCTGGACCATCGAATCGAAACGCGCTTTGACCGCAGGATCGTCCGGCGATCCCTGCAGATAAGCCTGATAAAGCGGGGCGTCGGATGCGCGTGCGCCGAGCCACAGCAGAGCCTGGCGCCAGCTTTTCTTCGCCTGCTCGCCGACGGTGCTGTCATTGCTCAACTGCGCAAGACGCGCGATGCCGTCGCGGCGGGTGGTGTCGCGATAAGTCAGGTGCTGCGCGAGCGCCAGCGCATAGCGCGGGTCGTTGGGGTTGTCGCGCGCGAGTTGCGTCAGTCCCTGACGCGCCTGATCCCAGCCTTGCGGCGTGGCGGCAAGCGCCTGGTAATACTCGAGCGTGAGTTCGGGTGTAGCGGGCTTGCCGTTGATCGCGCGCTGATATTCCTGCACCGCCGATGCGCTCTGACCACTTTGCGCGAGCCGCCGTGCGTCGTTTACGGTCTGGTCGCGCGGACTGGTTTCACCGAGCCGCCGGCCGAGTTCATCGATATTCGGATACTGCGGCGCAGCTTCCCGCAGGCGCTGCAAGTATTGCTGCGCACCGCTGCCGTCCTTGCGGTCCGCGAGGATGATGCCCATGCCGTAGAGCGCGTCGGGTTGCTTCGGGTCGATGCGAAGCACCTTCTGCCACGCTTGCTCGGCCAGATCGCCCCGTCGATGCGACTGCCAGTAGCGGCCCTGATCGATCAGCACGCCGAGCGGCGAGTTGGCAGCGGCACTGCCGGTCACGGCGCCCGCAGTCGCTGCGCTGCTGGCGGCTTGCGCGAACGCGGTCAGCGGCACATTGGCAGCACAACCTGCCGCGAGGCTCAGCGCGATCGCGCGCGCGCCTGCGTGGGATTTCATGGGGAACAGGGGCCGTTTCAACATGCAGTTCTCCAGCTCGGCACGAGTCGGCCGGCTTCATCGAAACGGTATCGGCCTTCTATAAATCCGGCGCCGAACAAGCCCAGCACCCGGTCGTAATAAACCGGTTCACGGTTGGGATTTGCAGGCGGAACGCCCGATGAGCTCGCCACGGGCACGTCGAGCGCCGCGAGATGCGTGCGGGCAAGGCCCAGGCCGCGATCATCGCCGAGGGTCTTGAAGTAGGGTGCAAGCGCTGCCCAGTAGCTCAGCGGGCCTTCGCCACTTATCACGCCTGTCGCCACATTCACGCGCTCCGGCGGATAGCCGTTTTGCGCCACGACCTGACGCATGCCGCCCAGCGCCGCGAGCCACGGTTTGCCCAGCGGATCAGCGGTAGACGTCAGCCCAGCCCACAAATACACGCGAATGGCGTCGTAGCTGCCGGTGTCGGCATTCTGTGGATCGACGACGAACTGCCCCGACTTGTATGCCGCCCAGTCAGGCGAAAAACCGTGCGGCGCCGTGGTCGTGATGAGCTTGTAGCTATTCTCGGCAAGCTGGTTCCACGGGCCATCGGGCATCTCACGAGCGAGACCGCGCAACACCGGCAATGGCGAATAGCTTGGATTGAGACGCGTCACGTCGCCGGTTTTAAAACCTTGCGGACCAGGCAGCAACATGGGTCCAAGGCCCGTGAGATTCGTCACTTCATGACGCACGATCTGGGCGGCCAGCGCCATGCCCAGTTGCGTATAACTTTTCTCATTCCACAGACGACCGGCTTGCAGCAGGTCGTAGGCGATCCACAGGTCGGAATCGGAGGCGGAATTCGGATCGAGCACACCGAACGAGCCATCAGGCTTCTTGCCCCATTGCCACGATGGCAACCGCACGTTGCCCGGTTCGAACTGGTTCGCCGCGAGGTTCGTGCGGGTCCAGGCGAGCAGCCGGTCGAAGGTCGAGCGGTCGTTCGCGACGAGCGCAAAGAACATCGCGTACGACTGGCCTTCGGAGGTCGTTTGCTGTGCCGGCGTGGAGTAATCGATCACGCGGCCGTCCGCTTGCACGAAGCGCGCGGTGAACGTGCGATAAGCGGTCCAGTCGGTGCATTGCGGCGTGGAGGCTGAAGACGCGCTGGCGCTGAAAGTTGCCCCCATGCCGGTCAGCGCCAGCGCCAGAATTGCCGTCTTCGATCCACGTCTGAAACCTGCCCGCATATCAATCCCTCAAACGGCGCGCGGCAATGGCGCGCAGCGACCGGTAGAACAATGCCGCGATGATGATGGCTGCGAGCAAGCCGCCAAGCACCAGCAGGAGCGGATGAGACGACAACGCCCAGCGCATGTATTCGAAAGGCGACAGTCGGCCGATGTAATAGGCCTGGCCATTCGATGTCACCGTCACTTCGCGTCCGTGAATCACGGCCATGGCGCCCTGGATCTCGGGGAGGATGTCGTTATCGAGCAAGGCGGCTGACAGGTCTGCATCGGACTGTCCGGCCGCGCTGATCAGCGCCACCGCGCTGCGATTGCGCTTCAGCGGCGACTCAAAGCCGGTGATAAGTGCGTCGCCGCTGGAGCTGACAAGCGACAAGTCCGCGCGCGCCGGCAGGCGTTCCACGCCATGCGGGCCGTGCCACCAGTCGACGACCTTGAACGCGACGTCGGAGAGTTCGAAGTTGCGTGAATCGCCGTCGCCTGAGAACGGCATCTGCTTCGCCCAGGTTTGCAGCAGCGGCTGACGCCCGGGCGAGCCGAGGATCAGCAGGTCTTTATCGGCGAGATTGTCGATCTGGTCCGGTTGGGCCACGGTCACGCCGGTCACCGGATATCCCGTCGATGCCCCCATGCGTCCCATCTCCAGCAAGTACAGGCTGAAGTCGGCCGAGGTCGGGTCGTTCGGCATGATGACCGCCGTTTCCGAAAGATCGGCCATGCGCGTGAACGGGAAACCCCCGTTAGCAAAAGCCGCGAGGTCGGGCAGCGCCATGTAGTGCGGGAATCCCGACAGGTCGATGGTCGAATTCGGATCGATGGAACCCACCACGTTATCCAGTATGCGGCCCTGGCATTCGCCGGTCTTCGGATAGTCGTAGTAGAAGTGCAGGCGCAACTGCGAACGCGGCGTGAGCAGCAGCGGCGGCAGGTAGATCTCGTGACGCGCGGCGGCCGTCTTGTCGGGCATCACCTGATTGAAATAGCGGCCGAGATCGAAGGTCGACGTGGCCACTGCCGGAATGCGCAGCGACTGCACGAAACCATCGTTCACGTTGATGTTCAGCGTGGACCGGTCGAGCGTGGGACGCACGGTGTATCGATACCCCAAATCGATCGGCACGCCCTTCGTTTGCCACATGAAGAGATCGGGCGGCACGCGCATGTTCACACGCACGGCGTCGGCGTTATAACCCGACACCGACAGATCGCGTGCTTCTGCCAATTCGCCGAAACGCACCGGCCGGTCGGTCGGCAGCCAGTTCGGCGCGTCATAGGGTTTGCGCGGCGCGAAGTCGTTCAGTTGCGTGATCGTCGCGGTCGTGCCGGACAGTGTGTTCTGGCCGATGCCGAGCGCCTTTGCGGCGGTCTTCAGCTCGGCGTCGTTGCGGCCCATCACGAGCAGCAAGCGGCCACGCGACGGCGAATTGGGATCAGTCGCGCGATCCACCACGGCAATGGTCGGGCCGGTGATATCGGGGATCTTCACGCCGGCCGGGTGCTGGTCGCTGGTGGCGAACACCACGGCATTGCCGGACAGCGGCACGTTGTCGATCTGCGCCGGAAACACGGCGCCACGATATCCGCTGAGCGAGCCGAACCACGACGCCACCGCGCCCGCTGCTTCGAGCGTGGCCGCGCTGGGTTTTTGTGCGAACACGAACGGCAGTTCCAGGCGGCGTACATCGCGACGATCGAAGAAAGGCGCGGGCAAAGCGGCGAGGTCGGGCTTGCTGTCAAGCGATGCATACGTGAGGTCGAGCGAGCTCGCGTTGCTGACGGTTGCCCATAGCGTTGAGTTCGACGGGTCCTCGCATTGCTGCGTGTAGTGGCCGATCAACTGCACGTTCAGGTGATTGAATTCCGTGATGAAGCGCGGGTCGATGGACACATCGCGTGCAACCAGGATGCCGGCCTGTTCGCGCGGTACGGGCAGCGTGGCGGCGACTTCGCCGTTGACCAGCACCTTGAGTTGCGAGATCGACGGCAGCAGCGCAGGCGAATAACTGTAGATCAGGTGCAGCACTGCACCGGTCACGACTTCGTCGCTGCGGACCGAGAACGGCACGCCGTTCTGGCCGTCCGTGCCACGCAGTTGCAGCGGATCGAGCGCGCCAAGGTCGGAGAACGTGAGCGTCTGGCGGCGGCCGCCGGGCACCAGCAAGCCGGGCTCGGCCGTGGTCGGCGTCCTGGAGGCAAGCGTGCGGACGGCAGGCGCAGCCGACGAACCTGACGCACCCGAGGCCGCCTGTGCAAACGCCGGCACGGGCACGGCGAGTTGCGGTTGATCGATCGTTGCCCGGTTGAACGGCGTAGCGGGGCCGGGGGGCGGTACAGAGCCCACGCCGGTTGCGGACGCGCTGGTCGCGGCATTGATCGACGTAGCAGCCGACGCAGTGGCCGACGTAGCAGCCGACGCCGCGCTTGCCAGCGACGCCAGCGGCACGGCCAGTGCGGTTTGCAAAGCCATCCAGCAAGCGAGGCTGCGCATCAGGGCGCGGGGAATGGGGCGGGCGCTGAACGGCGTAAAAACTGTCGTGTCCGGTTCGCCTTGTCCTGCTCGTCCATTGCCCGGGCGCAGCATCGAAATTCCCTTACCCATGTCAGTCTTTTGTCTTCAGTTTTTTAACGTCGGGTGAACGGGTCGTCAGCCAGTTCCGTGCGTCGATGAAAAGATGTTCGAACAACGCGCCGATACCGCCCATGCCCACTACCAGCACATGCCGCAAGCCGCGCAGCGGTGCGTCCGGAGTGCGTCCTTCAGACCAGTTGGTCCAGGCATCGGCGCGGGCGAAGGTGGTCTTCACGAACTCGAATTCCTGCTCGCGCGTGAGGGCGGAAAAGCGCAGCCCGACGCGCCCGACTGCGGTAAAGCCGACGGTCGCAGGGAACGCATATTCCTCATCGCCACGAAATAGCGAGACGGTGACTTTCTCGTGCAGCGGCACGGTCAGGTCGCCCGGCAACTTCACGCCCACGCCGCCTTCCGAGTAGTCCATGGTCTCGCAGGCGAGAGTCCGGCCGGTTGAGAACTTGAGCATCACGGGCATCTTCATTTCCACGCGATGCGTCGTACGCACTTGCCGGCGTTCACTTGCAGCCGCCACGCTCGCGCCCAGGATCAGCATGTTGTAGGTGGTCCACGCGAGGTTCAGCAAGACCGTGTTCACTTCGCTCTTTACGTCCCAGTGCAGGTAGATGTTCACGAGCCCCGCGATAAACCCGAGCAGGTTCAGCACCAGCAGGATGAGGTACGGACGCGAGATCGCGTAGTCGAAATAATCCTTCGATATCTGGCCGCCCTTCGCCGTCACGTTGAACTTGCCGAGCTTCGGGTTGATCAGCGCGAGCAGGGTAGGCGCGGTGATGTACGACGCCAGCACGGACTCGTACACTTCAGCCCAGAACGAATGCCGGAACGAGCGCTGCATGCGCGAGTTCGTGATGCTTGCGTGCATCATGTGCGGCAGCGCGAAGATGGCGATCGTGCCGGCCGCCGCGTGGATCACGTGCGCCCCGAAAAACAGGTACGACAGCGGCGCGGTCAGGAACACGAGGCGCGGGATGCCGTAGAAGAAGTGCATCATCCCGTTCAGGTAACAGAGCCGCTGACCGATCTTCAGGCCCTTGCCCGTGAGCGGGTTATCGATCCGGAAAATCTGCGTCATGCCGCGCGCCCAGCGAATCCGCTGGCCGATGTGGCCGGACAAACTTTCAGTGGCGAGACCTGCCGCCTGCGGGATCGCGAGATACGCCGTGGTGTATCCGAGCCGATGCAGTTTGAGCGCCGTATGCGCGTCTTCCGTCACCGTCTCGACCGCGATGCCGCCAATCTCTTCCACCATCGTCCGGCGCAGCAGCGCGCATGAGCCGCAGAAGAAGGTCGCGTTCCAGAGGTCGTTGCCGTCCTGCACCAGCCCGTAGAACAATTCGCCTTCGTTGGGCACCTTGCGGAAGGTGCCCAGGTTGCGTTCGAACGGATCCGGCGAGAAGAAGTGGTGCGGTGTTTGCAGCATCGACAGCTTCTTGTCGCGCAGGAACCAGCCAAGGCCGATCTGCAGGAACGAGCGTGTGGGGATGTGGTCGCAATCGAAGATGGCGAGATATTCGCCCTTCGTGATCTTCAGCGCTTCATTGATATTGCCGGCCTTCGCATGCCGGTTGTGCGTGCGGATGGTCCAGGTGACGCCGACTTCTTCGCAGAACGCCTTGAACTCGGGACGGCGGCCGTCATCGAGGACATGAATCGATATCTTGTCCGCCGGATAGTCGATCGCAAGCGCCGCGTAGATAGTCGGCTTCACCACGCCGAGCGGCTCGTTATAGGTCGGGATGAAGACGTCGACAGTCGGCCATTCATCGCGGTTTGCCGGCAACGGCATCGGCTTTCTCTGCAGTGGCCAGGCGGTCTGGAAATAACCGAGCATCAGCACGATCGCCGAGTAGACCTCGGCGGCCACCAGCAGCAGACCCCAGGCGGCATCGAGCGGACGTTCCCAATAGGTTGTCTCGGTCAGCCGCCAGTACATGTAGCGGCCCGTGACCGCCACAGACAGCATGATCATGACGAGCGTCGCGTACTGGCCGCGCAGGCGCCGGAACGCCATGGCGAGAGCGAAACAGCAGCACGCGAAAATCAGTTGCTGGGTGAATTCGAGCGGCACCGTCCAGACGAAATACATCGCCAAAAGGGCAAAGAGCGTGAGAAGCCCCGTAAAGATCCGGCTGCTCCAGATCCCCGAGTCGACAAAACGCTCCAGCTGCGACGCAACTTCGTCGGCCTCGGACAATGCGCGTGCGCGTGGCTTGTTCATGCGACGTTCCTCGGCGAGAGCTGCTTGGAATCGACCGCGCTGGTGAGCCATTCGCCGCACGTGCGCAGATCGGCGGCGGCCTGGCTCAACGGGTCGTAATGGATCAGCGTGGTGTCGCAGGCGAGCGACTCGCTCACGCCTTCGTCAAGGTGGATGACGCCCGGGAACATCTTGTCGCCGAGCAGGTTGCGCAAGACCTTGAGCACGTCCTTCGTCAGTTGCCGCGACTGGTCGACCTGGTTCACCACATAACCCGTGCCCACGAAATTCGAACGCGGCGTGGCGTAGGCCTCGATCATGCGTTCCATCTGCGGGATGGCGGCGTACGAAGCGGCATCGGCAAGCACGACGTTCAACGCAAAATTCGACGCGCATAGCGCCGTGCGCGTATAGACCGACGAACCCGGCGGGGTATCGACTATCACGATATCCGCAGCATCGAGTCCGAGCCTTTCAAGCGATTGCACGAGCCATTGCGGGTCGCGGTCGATGTGCGCTTCGAAGCGGCGTCGATCATCTTCCACCACTGCGCCGTAGGGCAGGACCGTGACGCCGTCGACGCCGTCGAACATGACGGTCTGCCACGCTTCACCGGCGAGGGTGGCGCGCGAAATTCCGTCGATGCTGTCAAGCGGAATGCCGAAATGCAGGCGCAGCGCGTTCTGCGGATCGAGGTCGAGCGCGATTACGCGCCGCCCGCGTGCAGCGAGCACCGAAGCAAGATTTGCCGCGAGCGTGGTTTTACCAACACCGCCTTTGGCAGAGACGACGGTGATGACTTTCATGAGGATGAGTTGCGCTTGGCGAGCCACGAAGCCGCGCCCGAGTTGACGGGAGCTGGGGCAGAAGTTGAGTTTGAAGCTGCAGGTCCGCGCAGACGCTGAAACATCGACTCCAGTGAATCCGGGGATGCGTTTGCCTGCGGCACAGGTTGAGCGTGCACTTGCGGACGGAACAGCTTGCCGAGGATCGACGGGTTCTTTGCTTCAGGCGCTGGCGCTGCTTCGGCCGGCTGCACGCGCGGCAACGACAGCGCTTTTGCAGAACTATTCGAACGATGCAGTGCTGCTGCGAAACCCGTCGGCTGGGTGGGCGCGTTCGCAGACACCACAGGCGCCGCAGACGCTGGCGTGGCGAGCGGCTGCGTACGCGGTTGCGGTTGTTGAGACTGCGGCAGGTGTTGCTCTTGTTGCGTGTGGAACGGCCGGAACAGCGGCTGCGGCAGTCGTGCCGGCTGCTGCGGTTGAGCAGCCACTGGGGGCACCGCCTCGGTTTCCACGGCGTTCGATGTTTCTTCGATAGCGTCTACCAGCGCCGAGAAACGCGCTGCGCCGACCGGCGCGGCCGGCAGTGTGACATTGGCGACAGGCGGAACCGTCTTCCGATGCGCGCGCGCAAAGAGCGGCGGTTTGCCGTGGTTGACCGACGTCGTGCCCGGCGGTTGCGTCAGGCTGTTCGGGACGTTGCGATATTCGCCGGAGCGATCGTGCGTCTGGGGCAGGTGAGCATCGCGGCGGGGCGCGATGTCCGGGATCGTTGGCTGCGAGAGGTCAAGGGTCGCGAGCAATGGCCAGCGCGTGCGGGCGTGGACGGCTTCGTTTTCGCGGCCGATTTCCTGGTAGTTGCCGGCATCGCCGCCAAATTTATCGAACAGCTTCTCAATATCGCGCGAAGGGTTCATGTGCTGCGTCCTCGTACTCTCGGTTGTACTTTGGGCCTTGCCTCGACGACCACTGGCCAGTGACGTCTCGCGCGCTTTTGCACGCTGATGCGGGCAATGCCTGGTTGACTGCTTGATCCGGTGCCGGACCTGTACTGCATTCGTAAACGCCAAGGGAATGTCCGGTCCCGCTTCAGGTTCGCTTGGCTGAGCTTTTAGATCAGCGCTTAGCTTAGATTCGCGAGGCTGGACGTGCCCCTGGTTTCCTTCTCGGTTGCTTTCAGTTGCTATAACGGCCGAGTCTGAATTCGACTGCAGCACTTTCGTCGAACTCGCCGGCTTGCACGACAGATAAGCCCTGCGCGCCAAGCGCGCTCAACCACTCCTGATATGCGCCTTCGAGAAACGCGGGGCTCCAGGGAAGGGCATTCGCGCCGAATGCGAGCAATGGGGGACAGCAATGAACGATACGCAGATAATCCGGCTCGTCACTTACCTCGACAAATCCCCAGTCGGCGTCGTTCCAAATAGCATTCAACGCAGCGCCGAGTTCGGGCGTGGTAGCGCAGGGCGGCAGCGGATGAGCAGCTGCAAAACGGCGTCCTACGCGTTGCATTAACTGGCGCAACTCGTCGCGGCCGATCTGGGTATCGAATTCTTCGGCCAGTGCGACCAGCACGCCACGCCATTGCGAGGAAATTTGCCGATCCAGCAGGTAGTCGAGGGTCATGGCCATATTGTTAGAGAGGAAAGCTTCCAGCTAAATGAGCGCGAAAATAGCGATGCGGGGAAATCAGTAGTATTTACTCTGCGGCGCCGTGCGATGGACAATAGTACTGATACCGCTTGCCTTTCAGCCGGGAGTCTACTTCAAGGCGATTTGTTTTTGCCACATAACGCACATTAGCAAATAGTTCTGTGGTTAAAGCCCCAAACAGAGGGCAAAAAATCCGCTATGTCCATGTTATGTAGTACCACAGCCATTAGCGCAAACGTTTAATCCGCTTATTTATTCGTCAGTTTAATCTTGCGCCTCACGCTTGTGTCGCGAAGTTGATGGGACTTGACCGACCGGTGATATTGCATACGCGGTGGCACCGAAATTCGAGCTTCTTGGGGTTTCTTTTTTGGGGGCGGTTTCCCGTTTCTGGGAACGGACATCGCGTGGTCTGGATGCCTGAACTGCGGGAATACATCATGCGCTCCTATCTGATTTTGTACGCGCACTCGGACACGCGTGTGTAGAAACTGAAAGGCCCGCAGAAATTGCCGCGTGAGCCGGACGGTGAGATTTGACGAAGGCGGTTGAGCGGGAAGGGGCGTGTGAGACTTTTATTCAGGATCGCGTAGTGATTGGGATACACCTGTTGCGATCGATTTCCTCTGATGAAATATATCTGCAGCAAATAGCGTTACATGGTCACCAACGCGGCAATCACGACATACCGCGCCGTCTTCGCAATGGCGACGATCAGCAAAAACGACCACAAAGGTTCACGCAGGACGCCGGCGATCATGGTCAAGGGATCGCCGATCACCGGCGTCCAGCTTAATAGCAGTGTCCAGCGCCCGAAGCGCCGGTACCAGTTTTCCGCGCGCTCGAGCGCGCGCGGCTTGATCGGGAACCAGCGGCGCTCGCGTAGTTTTTCAATCGACCGTCCCATTGCCCAGTTGATCGTCGACCCCACCACATTCCCGACGCTCGCCACCGCGACGAGCATCCAGACCGGCTGTTTGCCGGCGATCAGCAAACCCGCCAGCAGCGCCTCGGACTGAAGCGGGAAAAGTGTCGCCGCGACCAGCGCGACCGCGAACAGCCCGCCATATACCGATAAATTAACCATGAGAGAAATGCGGGCAACCGTGAAAGAGGGCGACAGCTTAGCTGTTTTTCTCCGATGCCCCGTTTGGCGATGGTGCATGGGGGATTGAAAGCTTCATCCACAGTTGATACCGTGAAGGGCGGTTGAAACCTCAATTCAGGAGATGTCATGTCTTATATGCTGCTCATCGCCGAACCTGTTGGACAGCGGGCCGAACGCTCGCAAGCCGAAGGCAAGCTGCTCTACGAGAGCATGGTCGAGTTCGGCGCGGGACTGAAAGAGCGTGGCTTGCTGATCGCGAGTGAATCGCTTGCAACCGGCGGTGTGCGCGTCAAGAAACGCGACGGCCAGGCTAGCCTGATCGACGGTCCGTTCGCCGAGGCCAAGGAGATGATCGGCGGGTTCTACATGCTCGATTGCGCGACGAAGGAAGAGGCCATCGAGATTGCATCGGCGTGCCCGGCTGCCGAATGGTGCGAGGTCGAGGTGCGCAAGATCGGTCCCTGTTGGGAGTGATCGTTTTACGCCGGCTTCGAACGTCTCGGCTTCGTGCGCGTTAACCCTCGGCTAACTAAAAATTGTCGATTTCTCCGGGCGTGGTTCGTCGTGGGAATGAGAGCGCGACCAGCATTCTCGTTTGCACACCACGAGGAGAACGACGATGCGATTCATCATCCTGGTCAAGGCGACCGAAAAAAGCGAAGCAGGCGTGCTTCCCGAGCAAGCGCTGATCGGCGCGATGGCGGCCTACCACGAAGAACTGGCGAAAGCCGGCGTGCTACTCGATGCGAACGGTCTCCAGCCGAGCGCCAAAGGCTGGCGCGTGCGTTATGAAGATGGCCGTCGAACCGTAGTCGATGGGCCGTTCCCGGAGACCAGAGAACTGGTCGCGGGCTACACGCTGATTCAGGTGCGCTCACGCGAGGAAGCGGTCGAATGGGCGCGTCGTTTCCCTCCGCCGATGGGCGCGCATGAAAGCAGCGAGATCGAAGTGCGGCAGTTGCTTGAACTGGACGATTTCGGCTCGGGCGAATCAGTCGAGCGTATCCGCGAATTTGAAGCAGCGCGGCGCGGTTAAAAATGGCTTGAACCATTGAATGCAGTTTCTGACAATCCGGCCGGCGCCGGCACATCCAACTTTTGAAGGGCAATAAAAAATGCATAAGCAGATCTTCATCAACCTGGCGGTGGCGGACCTGCCGAAAGCGCGCGCATTTTTCAACGCGCTTGGCTTCAGCTTCAACCCAACGTTCAGCAACGACCAGGGCGCGTGCCTGATCCTCGGCGAAAACCTCTTCGCGATGCTGCTGGTCAAGCCGTTCTTCCAGACCTTCACATCGAAGAACATCATCGACCCGAGAGAGCAGGTCGAAGCGCTCACGTGCCTGTCGTGCGAGAGCCGTGCCGAAGTCGATGAAATCGTCGCCAAGGCCGTCCGTGCGGGCGGCACGACGCCGCGGCCGGTTCAAGATCTTGGGTTCATGTATGGCCACGGATTCGACGACCTCGACGGCCACTCATGGGAATTCGTGTACATGGACCCGAACGCGGACCCGCACGCGGCGAGCGCCTCGTGAGTGGACCTTCCGGCGAGTCCGGCAGCCAGGAACTGGCCACGCATCGCGCGATAGAGGCGGTGTGGCGGATGGAATCGGCGAAGGTGATCGCGGTCGTGGCGCGGATGGTGCGCGACGTGTCGCTTGCCGAGGAGTTTGCGCAGGACGCGCTGATCGCGGCACTTGAGCATTGGCGTGTGGATGGCGTGCCGGACAACCCGGGCGCGTGGCTCATGACCACGGCGAAGCATCGTGCGCTCGATCGTTTGAGGCAGGATGCGCTGCACGCCCGCAAGCACGAGGAGCTGGGACTCGACATGGATGCGCGCGAGGAGCACGTCACGCCGGATTTCGTGGATGCGCTGGATGCCGCGCGTGAGGACGATATTGGCGACGACTTGCTGCGCCTCGTGTTCACCGCGTGTCATCCGGTGCTGTCCGTCGATGCCCGGGTTGCGCTGACGTTGCGGCTGCTCGGCGGGCTGACCACGGACGAGATTGCGCGCGCGTTCCTGCAGCCTGAGCCGACCATCGCGCAGCGTATTGTGCGGGCGAAGCGGACGTTGTCGGCGGCGCGCGTGCCGTTCGAAGTGCCGAAGGCCGATGCGCGGGCGGCACGGTTGGCATCGGTGCTGGAAGTGATTTACCTGATCTTCAACGAAGGGTATTCGGCGACAGCGGGCGATGACTGGATGCGGCCATCGCTTTGCGACGATGCGTTGCGTCTCGGGCGGATTCTCGCGGGTTTGACGCCTGACGAGAGCGAGGTATTCGGGCTGGTTGCATTGATGGAGATACAGGCGTCCCGCACGCATGCTCGCACCGATGCAAGCGGCCGGCCGGTCTTGCTGATGGACCAGGATCGCAGCCGATGGGACCCGTTGCTGATCCGTCGCGGGCTTGCAGCATTGGAGCGATCGGAGACGCTGAACGGCGCGCGTGGGCCTTATGCGCTGCAAGGTGCGCTCGCGGCGTGTCATGCGCGTGCGCGGCGGGCAGAGGACACGGATTGGGTGCAGATTGTCGCGCTATACGATGCACTTGTGATGGTGGCGCCGTCGCCTGTGGTGGAACTCAATCGCGCGGTGGCGGTGGGCATGGCGTTTGGTCCGGCGGCAGGGCTTGCGATTGTCGATGAGCTCAGATCGAACGCACTGCTGAAGAACTATCACTGGCTGCCGAGCGTGCGCGGTGACTTGCTGGCGAAGCTGGGCCGTCTGGAGGAGGCAAGGGCGGAGTTTGAGAAGGCCGCGGCAATGACACGCAATGCGCGGGAGAAGGAGTTGTTGCTCGATCGGGCGGCGGAGATGAAGGGGGTGAGGGAATGAGGCGGTTAACGCCCGATCAAAGCTCCTCCACCCCCATAGGCGCAACTTCAACCACGACCCGTTCCAGCGCCCGGAACGGCGCCAGCCTGATGTCATCGGCGAGGGTGGTGGTGATCAGGCGCCAATCCCTCTCAAGCGGCGTCCAATGCTGTTGCCGTGCGCGCCCGAGCTTATCGGCATCGGCTAGCACCACAACACCTGCCGCGCGGCGAATGATGCAATCCTTCAGATAAGCCTGTTCCGCGCTGGCCTCGCACAAGCCAAAATCCGCCGCCACGCCATCTGCCCCGAGAAACGCGAGATCCACGCTCAAACGGCTCAGCACGAGTTCGGCCAACGGCCCAAGCGTGCTCATACTCGATGCCCGCAGATCGCCCCCGATCAGCGTGATTCGCATGCCCGGCACATTGGCCAGCGTCATCACTGCAAGGAGGTTATTGGTCACCAGATGCAAATCCCGATGCGCACTCAAATGACGCGCGAGCGCGGCGCAAGTCGTACCGCCATCGAGCAGCACCGTGTCGCCATCTTTCACATGCAGCGCCGCAGCTTGCGCAATTGCTTCCTTCTGTTCGCGCTGCGTCGACTTGCGTTCCTCCAGCGACGCTTCCGGTTCATGCGCACCGACCAGCGCCGTCGCGCCGCCATACGTGCGCACGAGGCGGCGCTCCTTCGCGAGCATGGTGAGGTCGCGCCGCACCGTTGCCTCCGATACCCCCAGCGCCTCGCTCAACTGCTCTACGTTGGCGTCGCGTGTGAGGACGAGATCGAGGATGGCGCGGTGGCGGTCGGCTGCTTTCATCGGTGAATACTCATGCGGGGAACAAGGCCGCCGATGTTACACGAGCGCGCATGTTGATCCACCGATCCGCCGATCCGCTCATCCACTCACCCGCGCCGGGTCGCGAGTTCCGCGCCCTGGCGCAGCGCTTCAAGCAGGCTGCGTTCATCGGCGATACCTTTACCCGCAATATCAAACGCCGTCCCATGATCCACCGACGTGCGGATCACTTCCAGCCCAACCGTCACATTCACGCCCGCTTCGAGCCCGAGCACCTTGACCGGACCATGTCCCTGATCGTGATACATCGCGACCACGAGATCGAAGTCGCCGCGGCCGGCACGGAAAAAGAGCGTGTCGGCGGGCAGCGGACCGGTGACATCGAGTCCACGTTCCTGCAGGATCTTGATAGCCGGGATGATCTTCTCTTCTTCCTCGCCGTAACCGAACAAGCCGTTTTCGCCCGCATGCGGATTGATGCCGCACACGCCAATACGCGGCTTCGCAATGCCCGCTTTCACCAGCGTCGCGTTGCCGCGTTCGATCGTGCGCTGCACGAGACCAGGCTCGATCTTCCTGATTGCATCGATGATGCCAATATGCGTCGTCACATGAATCACGCGCAATTGCGGCGCGACCAGCATCATCGAGACTTCCTCCACGCCTGTCAGATGCGCGAGCATTTCGGTGTGGCCGGGATACTTATGACCGCCTGCGTGCAGCGCTTCCTTGTTGAGCGGCGCGGTGCAGATTGCGTCGATCTGCTGCGATTGCGCCAGCTCGACGGCACGCGCTATGTATCGATACGCGGCATCGCCGGCTACCGCCGAGAGCTGCCCGAAGGGAAGGTCATCGGGGATCAGGTTCAAGTCGATACAGTCGATGACACCCGCTTCATACTGCGCTTGCGTCGCGTCCTTGATGCGGCGAATTTTCGCGCTGCCGTGCACGATCTCGTTGGCTTGCTCAAGCCGGCGTGCGTCGCCGATCACGAGCGGACGGCACTGCTCGTAGACCACTTTATGCGTAAGACTCTTGACGACGATCTCGGGACCGACGCCGGAGGCATCGCCCATCGTGATACCGATTACGGGGAGAGTGTTGCTCATGATGATTAGTTAAACTCCATATAAAGTGGGGCGCGCTGAGGCGTCATAAATGCTGTGTTTGCGCTCAGTGGCGTTAATGTGTGTTGGTGGCCGCGTCGGTCGTTCGCAATGTTGGCACTGGGAGTCTTTGTAAATGCTCCCACGCGCCGAACAGCGCGTGTTCGCTGCCGAATGCGCCTGCCTTGGTGACAATGGCGGGGCGTGCCGGGTGCGGCGCGCAAGGCCGCGCTACTGCCACGCCCGCTTCAACTTCGGCCAGCAAATCAAGACTGCTGATGCCGGCTGCGCTCAACATCGCGCGGGCGGTTTCGCCGCCGGTTGCAATCAAGCCGCCAACATGCCTGAAATGCGGCGTCACCAGCGCGGCGAGTGCAGTAGAAAGATGCGCGCCTTCCGATGGATCGAACGCGTCGTCGCGGCCAATGCGCACGAGCAAGTCGAGATGCCGTTCGAGAAAATCGCCAATCTTCATTTGCCACGCGCGCCAGTCCGCGTGCTCGCTGCCCACACGCAAGACCTCTGGCGGCACGATCAATTCACTCACGCGTGCGCGCTCGCGCAACATCGCGCATTGGCGCTCGGATACGCCCGACAGGCTGCCGACCAGGATCAAAATCGCGCCTTCTTGCTTCTCGTGGACGAGCGCTTCGCGCGGCTCGATATCGAACAGATCGGGCAGCGATGCCAGTTCGCGCGCAAGTCCTCCCGATCCAACCCAGAACATCGGATGCTCGCGCGGGTCAAATTGCGCGGTGGTTTGCGCGAGGCGCTTGAGGTCATCGCCGGTATGGGCATCGACAATCAGCGCTTGCGCTGACGTTGCCTTGATCCTTTCCCGCAGCGCATTGATATCGCCGCGCAAAGTCTTTACATCGATGGACTCGCAGCGCAAGCCCGCTTCCTCCAGCATCGCCTGGACATTCGCCGGCCTGCCGGCGTTTTCGAGCTTCCACGTGTCCGTGTTTTCCAGCGGCTCGCCATGCACCAGCACGCGGGCCTGGTGCAGCGTGCGCCCGGTCGCGGGAAACGAGGGCGCGACAATCGCCACTCCAGCGAGCGGTTGCAACGCGGCGACTTCAGCTGCCCAGTTGCCGCGCAATGTCGAATCGATTTTCTTGTACACACGCCGGCCCGGCGCGTTCAGCGCGTTGAACGCATCGGCGGTGTGCCGCGCTGCGTCCTGCGGTGAGAGACGGCGCGTGTCGGTGTCGGCGGCGATGACATCGACATCGTCTGCCTCCGCCGATGTATCGAGCGTCACGACCGTGCGGCGTCCCGCACCCGCAAACGCGATGGCGCAATCGGCTGCGCCGGAGAGATCGTCGGCGACGATCAGCATGCTGCGGGTGTTCATCGCGTAGCCTCGTTCGGGACTTTCTGCACGGAGCGGCGCGCTTCGGTTCGGGCGTTCACGCGTTTCGCCACGGCCGCCGTCAGGACGGGCGACACAATAGCAGTCACCACCACGCACGCCGCGACCAGCAGTGTCGCGCTTTTTGCGGCCTCCGCGTAGACCGGATTCGCCGCCGCGATTAGCGCGGGAACCGCCGCCGCATTCCCGGCCGTATTGGCTGCCGCCACGCCGGCCACGCCCGTGCCGCCCGACAGGCGATCGGTGAAATAGAGGGGAATTCCTGTCAGGACCACCACGGCCAGTCCCAGTCCAATGCCAAGCAAGCCTGCTTGCCATACCTTGTGCAAGTCCAGACTCGCGCCCAGCGCAAGCGCGAAGAACGGGATCATCACCGGCACCGCGCGCGCAAGGAAGTCGCGCATTTCGCGATCCAGGTTACCGAGCAGCATGCCAACCGCGAGCGGCAGGATACTGCCCACAAGTGTCGGCCACGGAAACGCGGAAAGTCCCGCCACACCGAGCGTGACCATGGTCAGGAACGGTCCCGATTCCAGCGACATGATGGTGTACGCGCCCACATCTTCGGAACGCCCGTATTGCCCCATCAGCGCCATGTAGAGGCCGCCGTTGGTATCGTTCATCGCAGCGACGACGGCAAGCGTCGAGATGCCCGCGAACAGGCCCGACGAGATGGGTTGCTCCCCAAGAAAATGCCCCATCACGATGCCGACGACAATCGCCGAGCCGATCTTCGCCGCGAACAGCGCGCCGCCTTTCTTCAGCAGATACGGGGTTGCCTTGACGTCGATGCTTGCACCCATACATACATAGAACACGGCAAGGATCGGCAACGCGCCAGTGAACAGCGCGCTGGTGAACGACCCAAAGAATTTCGGCATGCCGGGCAGGAACGTCGCGACCAGCGAGCCGATGAGCAAAGGCACGATCATCATGCCGCCGGGAACACGCTCGATTGAGCGCTTGATGGGAAGCTGGGCCATACGGGTCTCCTGTTTGACGAGCGAATTCGAGTTCAATGCTCGAATCGATCACGTGTTTGATTGAAACAGTCAAAAAGAAGTGTAATCCCGTCTTGGGAAATGCGCAAACTGATCGTTTCGATGATCGATTTGATCATTTGTCTGAGAGGTAGGATGCAAGGTGTGCCCGTTCCTTCTACGCCGAACCCGATCAAACATGCTTTCCCGGCGGCTAATAAACTAGCGATATGAGCGCTGCAAAACTATCGGCTTCCAATCCGCTCGACGGCTTCCATCCGGCCGTCGCGGCTTGGTTCAGCCATTATTTCCCGTCGCCCACGGAGGCGCAGAAGCGCGCGTGGCCGCTGATCAAGGCCCGTCAATCGACGCTGGTCGCCGCGCCAACCGGCTCGGGCAAGACGCTGACGGCGTTCCTTGCGGCAATCGATGACCTGGTTCGGGAAGCGCTGGCGAGCAATCAACCGCTGCCCAACGAGACGACCGTGATCTATGTGTCGCCGCTGAAGGCGCTTTCCAACGATATCCGCGTGAACCTGCAGGAACCGCTTGCGGGCATCTCGACCGAGCTTGGGCAAATGGGCTTGCCGCCCGTCGAAATTCGCGCGGCCGTGCGGACCGGCGACACCACGCAGCAAGAGCGCAATGCGGTCAAAAAGCGCCCGCCGCATATCCTGGTCACCACGCCGGAATCGCTTTATGTGCTGTTGAGCTCCGATTCCGGCCGCGCGATGTTATCGACGGTGCGTACGGTGATCGTCGATGAAATCCATGCCGTCGCGGGCAACAAACGCGGCGCTCATCTCGCGCTTAGCCTTGAGCGCCTGGAGGCGTTGTGCGTTGAACACGGGCACGAAGCGCCGGTGCGGATCGGGTTATCGGCGACACAAAAACCGATCGAACTCGTCGCGCAATTCCTGACGGGCAACCGGGCGTGTTCGATCGTGGATGTCGGCCATGTGAGGAAGCGCGATCTTGCGCTCGAACTCCCGCCCATTCCGCTTGAAGCCATCATGTCGAACGATGTGCGCGAGCGTGTCTATGACCGCCTCGCCGATCTCATCGCGCAGCATCGCACCACGCTTGTCTTCGTGAATACGCGCCGGATGGCCGAGCGGGTCGCGCGCCATCTCACTGATCGGCTTGGCAAACCCGCGGTCGCCGCGCATCACGGCAGTCTCGCGAAAGAGCAGCGGCTGGACGCGGAGCAGCGGCTCAAACGCGGCGAGCTGCAAGTGCTGATTGCAACGGCATCGCTGGAACTGGGGATTGATATCGGCAATGTGGAGCTGGTCTGTCAGCTTGGTTCGCCGGGATCGATCGGCGGTTTCCTGCAACGTGTCGGGCGCTCGGGGCATCAGGTGAGCGGCACGCCGAAAGGGCGGCTCTTTCCGGAGTCGCGCGACGATCTCATCGAATGTGCGGCGCTGCTCGATTGCGTGGCGCGCGGCGAACTCGACATGCTGCACGTTCCCGTGGCGCCGCTCGATGTCCTCGCGCAGCAGATCGCCGCCGAAGTGTCATGCCGTGAGTGGAACGAGGACGCGCTCTTCGAACTCGTGCGTCATGCAATGCCGTATGCATCGATTGATCGTACGCAGTACGACGCAGTTCTGCGCATGCTCGCCGAGGGTTATACAAGCCGGCGCGGCGTGCGTGGGGCGTACGTGCATCGGGACGTGGTGGCTCACAGTTTGCGCGGCCGGCGTGGTGGCAGGCTGACGGCGGTGACGTCCGGTGGCGCGATTCCGGACAATGCCGACTTCGCGGTATTGCTGGAACCGCAGGGCTTGCAGATCGGCACGGTCAACGAGGATTTTGCGGTCGAAAGTCTCGCCGGTGACGTGTTCCAGCTCGGTAATGCGCCGTACAAGATCCTGCGTGTGGAGGGTGGGCGAGTGCGCGTGGAAGACGCGCACGGGCAGCCGCCGAACATTCCGTTTTGGCTCGGTGAAGCGCCCGGACGGAGCAATGAATTGTCGGCGGCGATCGCGCGTTTGCATGCGCAAGTGGACGCGTGGCTGGGAGAATTTTCACTGGACATCACCATCGCGAAGCTGGCCAATCAAACGGGTATCGGCGAAGAAGCGGCGCGGCAGATCGTGGACTATCTGGCGCGCTCACGGTCCGCGCTTTCTGTTCTCCCAACCCAAGACGTGCTGGTCATGGAGCGTTTCTTCGATGCCTCCGGCGGCACGCAACTCGTGATTCACTCGCCGTTCGGCAGCCGCGTGAACCGTGCGTGGGGCCTCGCGCTGCGCAAGCGTTTTTGCCGGACGTTCAACTTCGAATTGCAGGCTGCGGCGACCGAGGACGCGATCATCTTGTCGCTAACGGGCAGCCATAGTTTTCCGCTCGATGAAGTCTGGCGATATCTCCATTCCAATACCGCGGAACACATGCTGATCCAGGCGCTGCTCGACGCGCCGCTGTTCGGCGTGCGCTGGCGCTGGAACGCGACCAACGCGCTCGCGTTGCCGCGCTATGCAGGAGGCCGTCGGGTCGCGCCGCAATTGCAGCGCATGAAGAGCGAGGACCTGCTTGCAACGGTGTTCCCGGATCAGGTGGCATGTGTGGAAAACGTGGTGGGCGAGCGTGACGTGCCGCGTCATCCGCTGGTCGATCAGACGATCGATGATTGCCTGCACGACGCCATGGATTGCGATGCATGGATCGCGCTTTTAAGACGCATGGAAAGCGGCGATGTACGGCTTGTCACGCGCGATTTGCCCGCACCGTCGCCGTTGGCGGCAGAGGTTTTGTCGGCGCGTCCTTACGCTTTTCTCGACGATGCCCCCATCGAGGAACGCCGTACCCGGGCCGTGTTGGCACGAGGCTGGACCGATCCGCAATCGAGCGATGACCTGGGCGCGCTGGACGCCGTGGCAATCGCCGGCGTGCGTGAAGAAGCGTGGCCAGCGGTGCGCAACGCCGATGAAATGCACGAGGCGTTGTCAGGACTTTCATGCATCACTGATGCCGAATCGCACGCGAACGAGGGTTGGCCGGCGTGGCTTCAACAGCTCGCGGCGTCGGGGCGCGCGACGCGTTTGCAGGTGACATCGGCGGATGGGATGTGGGTGCCGGTCGAGCGCCTCACATGTCTGCGCGCGGTTCATCCCGTCGCGCCCATGCAGCCGCCGCTGAACCCGCTGCCGGGTTTCGACGAAACATGGTCCGAAGACGATGCGCTCGTCGAGATCGTGCGCGCGCGTCTGAGCGGCTTCGGTCCGCTTTCCACGCCGATTATTGCGCGCGCTTTGGCTGTGCCGGTTTCACCGGTAGCGCTCGCGTTGACGCGTCTCGAAGCAGAAGGTTACGTGATGCGTGGCCGCTTCACGCCGGGCGCGACGAACGCAACCGATGAAGAATGGTGCGAACGGCATCTTCTGGCGCGTATTCATCGATACACCGTGCGGCGTTTGCGGCGCGAAATCGAGCCGGTCGAGTTGCAGGATTTCATGCGTTTCCTGTTCGACTGGCAACACGTCAGCGCAGATTCAAAAGCCGATCCGCATGGCGACGGCCACGACGCGCTGATGCTCGCGATCGAACAACTCGAAGGTTTTGAGGCGCCTGCGGTCGCATGGGAAGATGAGATCCTGCCTGCGCGCCTGAGCGCCTATTCCATGACCTGGCTTGACGATCTAAGCCGCTCGGGCAAGGTTGTCTGGAGCCGTCCGGGCGCTCGTTCGCGCAGCTCGGGCGGACCAGTGCGCACCACGCCAATCGTGCTGCTGCCGCGCCGCAACCTGGCGGCGTGGAGTCCGCTGATGCAATCGATGCAATCGCCCGAACCGTCATCGCGTGCACAACTCGTCTTCGACGCGCTCACGCAACACGGCGCCATGTTCTTCGATGAACTGCGCGCCGACGTTCGCCTGCTTGCGACTGAACTCGAAACCGCGCTGGGCGAACTGGTGTCGCTGGGACTGGTGAACGCCGACAGCTTCGCCGGCCTGCGTGCGTTGCTCGCGCCGGCCGCGCGCCGCAACAGCTTCGGCCGGCGGCCACGGCGTGGCGGACGCGGCCATTTCATTGGCGGGATGGACGACGCCGGGCGTTGGGCGTTGCTGCGCCGCTCTGAAAATAACGCCGCGCCCGGCCCCGATTCAATCGAGCATGTCGCGATGACCCTGTTGCGCCGATACGGCGTGATCTTCTGGCGCTTGCTCGAACGCGAGGCCGACTGGCTGCCGCCGTGGCGCGACTTGCTGCGGGTATTTCATCGGCTGGAAGCGCGCGGTGAAATTCGCGGCGGCCGATTCGTGGCGGGTCTGGCGGGCGAGCAGTTCGCGTTGCCCGAAGCCGTGCCGCTGTTACGCACGATGCGCAACCGGGCCGCCGACGGCAGTTTTATCGCGATCAGCGCGGTCGATCCGTTGAATCTCGCCGGCACTTTGTTGCCCGGGGAGAAAGTGCCGGCGCTGCCGGGTAATCGCGTGTTGTATTGCGATGGCTTGCCGGTGGGGGCGATTATCGCGGGGAAAACGCGCTTCCTGGTTGAACTCGATGCGCAATCGCAGGAGCGCGTGCGCTGGCATCTCGTCCGGCGCAGCTTTGACAGAATGCCTGCTTCCGCATTAATGCCGAGCCTGACCAGCCGCTGAAGAAGCCTCCGGTTCACGATAAAAACCTTTTTGATAAAACGTTGGATTTTCTAGCTAAACATTTCTCCCCGGCATTACCCGGGTGAAACGCATTGTTAAATCTGCAACGCGAAACAAATCCGTCCCTATTAATGAAAGTGGAATGAAAGTTCTGAACCGATTCGACGTCTGATTCAGCGCAAACCGGCACTTGCCGGACCTTGTAAGTCGATGTCCGGCTTGACGCTGACAGTAAAAGAACCAATCAGGATATAGCGACAACTCCTCGTTCCCTTCGGGTCGTTTTATACCCATGCTAAAGTTTTATCGCTGAAAAGCCGTTAAATTCTTTGTGATACCGGGTAATGCCAAAAGCGGAACCCGGCGAAGCTGGAAAATCAAGTCGAACCCTGTTATGGAGGCTGAATAACGCCATGTCCACACCCATCAGATTCGACAGTGCCGATTTCCCCGAGAATGACGCCGAGGAAATCTGGCGCGAAGGACTCGACGCGATCTTCGAGATTCAGCGGCCGAAAGATCCACCCGTGCCGTTTCGCGCGCGGATGGAAAGCTGGCCTTTGGGCTCAATGCTGCTTATGTCGCATGTCGTCGGTGGAGACGTCGAATTTCAGCGCAGCCGCCGCCGGATCGCGACGTCCGGCATCGATCATTACCTCGTGCATTGCCTGCTTGACGGCACACTGCTGTCGACCTTTGGCCGCGACATCCAGGAGGTGTCGCTCGGCTCGGTTGTCGTGCGCGACCTCGTCGTCGAAAACGTCGGCTTCACGCGCGACGCGCCCATGCTGACACTGACTATCCCGCGCCAGGCCATCGACCGGCGCACGGGCGGCGCACTGCGCCTGCATGGTTTGTCGTGGGAAGCTGCCGACCCTATCGGCCTGCTGATCGCTTCGCATATGCGCAGCCTGGTGAGCGTCGCGAGCGCGATGGACGACGAGCAGGCACGCGTAGCAGGCGAAGCGACGCTGGATTTCGTCGCGGCGTGCGTGCTGCGGCGCGCCGAGCGCTGGGAGCAATCCGGCGATCCGCGCCTGACGCCGGTGATCCGCGCGCAGGCGCTGAGTTTTATCGAAGGCAATCTGGCCGATATGAGCCTCGGTCCTGCGAGGCTGCGCGAAATCCTCAAGGTGTCGCGAACGGCGCTCTACGAACTCTTCGAACCGATGGGCGGCGTCGCTGAATACGTGCGCGCACGCCGGCTCGACGAAGCCATGCGCCGGCTCGAATCGCCACTGCATGCGCGCGAGCTCATCGGTGCGATTGCCTGTGCGGTCGGCTTCATGAGCGAGTCGACGTTCAACCGCGCGTTCAAGGAGCGATTCGGCTGTACGCCGACAGAAGCGCGCAGGCGACGCGCAGCTGCGGCGGTGGCGGGCGGCGTCGTCAACGCTGGCGCCGGGGCCGGTAGTACGAGCCATCGAGGGGAAGCGCGCGGCGTCGGCGTCAGGACCGCTGCGACGATCCGCGGGCTGGGCGCTTGAACGCGTAAAGAGGGTAAAAAGGATTGCGTAAATAGGGTGTAATCGGACCGTAACAAAGGGTAAACAATTCGTCGACAGGCCGAACGAAATGGGCGAAACGAGCGGACGGAATGAGAGGGAGGTGGGATGCGCCGAGGGCATCATTGCCAAACTTTCACGCTGGCGTCGTGGACGGTATCGACTCCGTGTGGAAAACGGTGAAAAGGAGACCCGTGTTTTCGCAGTCGCGCACTGCGTTGCGCACCCATGTTGAAACCGCTGGCCGCTTTCGGCTAAAAACCACGCGCTCCAATGCGTGTTGCGGGCGCCCTTCGCATTGAGCCGACATGGGGGCGTCACGCTTGGGCGGTCACATCAAGCGCCACTGCGGCGGCTCTCATGCGGGACTATCCGTCGGCAACACGGCAGCAGACGGCGCGCGATGCAATGCCCGTTTCCGCAAGTTCGGGCCAGACCGCGCCAAGTATTGAGCAACGCAGGAATCGCCGGCTGAGAGTGAAAGCGTCTCCAGGACGCTTCAAGGCGAAACACGCGATGCGGGAGATGTCAGCGACATGCAACCCGCCGCGTGTTCGACCCTAAACCAAAAATAATGTGACCTCGGGAAAACTCATGTGGCTGTTTGCATTGTTCCAGGCTGAAACTTTCTTTGGACGTATCGTCAAGACGCTGGTATTCGGCGCGGCAGCCGTCGCGTTTTATGTCGGTTTCACCTCCACGCCGCAGTCGAGTGCGCAGGTCGCGGTATCGCTTGCGGTGATCGTCGCGCTCTGGCTCCACGGTTATCGTGAAGGCAGGCGGGTGTCGTATGCATCGGCGCAATGCGAGGCCGAGATTCGCGAAGACGAGGGCCATATCCGCGTGGCGGGCGGCGGTGTCGATCTCACCTTGCAGCGTGTGTCACGAACGCTCACGGTCAAGAGAGTGGCGAAGCGCTTTGTATCGACCGATGCCCCCGGCGAGTTTCAACGCTTGCGCGCCGGCCGTTTCGAATGGCCGTTCGGGGTGCTGACGGTTGAGCCTCAGTCTGAGCCGAACGCCGGGAGCCCCGGCACGACGTCCGGGATTTCAGAGCGATGGGCTGGCGAGGCGACGGGGTCCTCGTCCAACGCTGGTATCGATGCTGATACTCGATCGCGCGCAAGCACCGCGCCGACTGGCGAACGTGAAATTGCCGTGTACTGGAAACACGCGGGCCGGGGTGACCGCCTGCTGTTTTCGGTGACTGGCCCGGCAGAAAAATACGAAGCGATCGAACGCGCATTTTCGATCTTCGCGGCGTGGATCGATAGCGAAGACGAGGCGCGGCGCGCGATCGAGCGCCGGAACAATGCCGAGGCGTGGCAGCGCGACTGGGAAGCGAAACGGCTGGCGGAAGAACTCGACCACGCGCGGCGCAGAGGGGACAGCCACTCCGATGAAACCGATCCGCACATGCGCATCGTGGCTAAATCGGCCAAAGCCATCACGCCGTTGAGCAGGTGGTAGGCACCGTCCATCCGTCCGTTTGCAATGCGCTGTCGCCTGGACGGGGTTTTACTGCCCGGACGGCGCAAAAACGCGCAGACGATGACCGTCGGGATCCAGCGCGACGAAGGTAAATCCGAAATCCATTTCCGTCGGCCGCTGGATGATTTCCAGTCCGCGCTTGCCCCAATCGGCGAAGAGACTGTGCACGGTGTCGTTGTCAGGCACCGGGAATCCGAGTTCACCACCGCCGCCTGCTGCCGCAGGCGACGCGGGTTCGACCGTGTGCCTTGACCACAATCCCAGCTTGAGACCCGACTCCAGGATGAACATGGCGAACGTCGGCGAAGACTCGACGGGTTTTTTGCCGAGCAAGTCAGTGTAAAAATCGGCGCTGACGGAGGGGTTGTCCACGTACAGGATGATGAAGTTCGGATCGGTCATGGTGTTTGCTCGCGAAGGGTCGAGGAAACCGGAGTTATCCGCCGGTGCTGAAGTCGAACCCATCGTAAGCTTGACTGCTGCCAGTTTCTGTCAGTAGCGTAGGTGCCCAGCTACTGGCAACGCCTCACGCCAGCGCCGCCGCAACAACCGCCGACAAATTCCCGATCGAAAACGGTTTCCGAAGCAGCGAGATATTGTTGCCCATCGCGGCGTCGAGGGCGGAGCTGTCCGCGTAACCGCTCGCGAAGACAATGGGCATATGCATCCCCTGAGACCTCGCCAGTTTCGCGACCGCTGCGCCATCGAGATGCGGCATCGCGAAGTCCAACACCAGCAAGTCCGGTGGATCGCTCGCCATCATATGGAGCGCCGCGCGTCCGCCTGCCGCTGAGTCCACGCGATACCCCAGCGCGACCAGCGTTTCCACCATGAACGTACGAACATCCGGATCGTCATCGACGACCAGGATCCGGGGCGCGCCCCGGTCACTCGCCTTGACAATCGCCGCTGCCGACGGGTCCGGTGCGGCGGCTGAAGCGGGTGAACGCTTCAGAAACAGAGACACCCGGGTGCCGCGCGGACTGCTCTCGATCTGCGCATGGCCGCCCGCCTGCTGGCAGATTCCATACACCTGCGCGAGACCAAGACCGGTTCCCGCGCCCAGTTCCTTGGTGGTGAAAAACGGCTCGAACGCGCGGGCCGCGACATCGGGGGGCATGCCGGTGCCTGTATCGGCGACGCTCAGTTCCACGTAGTCGCCATCGGCGAGATCGGCGTCGTCCGTGATCGTCCACGCTAACGTGCTGATGCGCAGCATGCCGCCGGTGGGCATCGCGTCCCGCGCGTTGATTGCCAGGTTGAGCAACGCGAGTTCGAGCTGGGTTGCATCCGCCACGACCAGGGCGTCGTCGTCGCCAAGTTCCAGCCGCAAGTCGATCCCGGCGCCCAGCGTGCGGTCGAACAAATCGGCCATGCCGTGCACGAGCTGCGCCAGTCCAACCGGTTTCAATTCGAGTTTCTGCGAGCGCGAAAAGGCCAGCAACTGCGCGGTAAGCTTGGCGCCGCGGCTGACGGCCCGAATGGCATTGCCGGTCCAGCGCAGTACGCGTTCAGGGTCTGACGGCGAGCGCTTCACGAGTTCCAGGTTGCCGTGAATGGCTTGCAGCAGGTTGTTGAAATCGTGGGCCAGGCCGCCGGTCAACTGACCCACCGCTTCCATCTTTTGCGCCTGATGCAGGCGGGCTTCCATCTGCCGTTGCTGCGAGAGATCGGAGATGACGCCGCAGATCAGGCGGTCCTGGTCGCGCTCGGCTTCGAGCGCCTTTAAGCTGCAATAGACGGGTGTTTCCCCATCGGCCGATAACACCGTCAGTTCATCGCGGGCAGTGCCGGTCGTGCTTTCGCGGATCAACGCCTGCAGCCGCGCGTGCTGGCTATCGAGCACAAAAACGCTGAACGCCGATCCAACCACGTGCTCGACCTGAGCGCCGAGCAACTGCCCGGCACGTTCGTTGGCGTAGAGAATGGTGCCGTCGGCGGAAAGCATCACCGCGCCTTCCTGCATCTGCTCCACGAGCACGCGATACGGCCGGTCCGCGCTCTCGAGCGTATAGATGCGGCGGTCGTCATCGCTGCCGACTACCACCGCGTCCACCGCGCCGCTGCGGATTGCGTCGAGGGTATCTTCCGCTTCACGCAGCCGCTCGCGCAGCTCCTCGATGGATGCGGTTTCCAGTGATGCCGAGTGGGATTGATCGGACATACGCTTCAGGGTCTGATGGACGCGACCGCGGGCGCGGTGGAGGATGAACTTGAGGACGAACCGTCGGCTACGTTCGACACCACCACGCCGAGTGCAGCCAGCACCTTGTTCGAATCCGACAGGTCACCGATCACCCTGCGCAACCGCCCCGGACGGAGTTTGACGAGCGTCGGCGCGGCAATGATCTGCGCTGCGATCGCGGCTTCCGGATGCAGGTAGATATCGATTACTTCAAGCTCGAAGCGACCCGCCGCGTACGTTTCCAGCAGGCGCCGCGCGTTGTCCACGGCGCGCGTGGAGCGCAGCGTATTGCCGGTCACGTACAGGCGCAGTACAAGCATGTCCGATTGCGCCGGGGGCGGTGTGACATATCCCATGCCCCCGCCACCTCCGCCGTCGGCTTCGACGGGCAGGGCACTCACGAAGGGGCCCTCTGCCGGATGTCGAGACCGACCAGCACGCGCTCGGTATCCGACAAATCGCCGATCACTTTCCTGAGCGGCGAGGGCAGATGCCGCACGACGGTTGGAATCGCGAGAATCTGGTCCTCGACTGCAAGTTGCGGATTGACGCGCAGATCGATGACTTCGATCGAATACTGGCCGGCCAGGTGCGTGGCGCAGAGCGCACGCAGGTTGCGGATCGCGGCCATCGATTTCGGCGTTTCCCCCGCTACATACAAGCGCAGCGAATATGCGGCCGGGACAGCCGAAGCAGCCGAAACGGGCAGGTCGGCGGCGAGGGGCAATTCCGCCATGTCCGCTTCGTTTTGCGCTGGCGTGGACGAATCGTGTTCGATCATTCTTTGGATCGCCGCAGTTGCGCCATCCGGGTACGGTCGGCTTCATGAAGGCGCTTATGCTCTTCGCTTTGTTCGATGAGCGCATCGAGGTCCGACGCTTCAGCATCGAGCGCCGACTGTAGTTCGGCGACCTGCTGCTCGACCGCTTTGCGGCGCCGCGCGAGGTCGCGTTTCTTCTGCATCACGAGTTCGTTGCGCGCGGCGTATTCGTCGCGTTCCTGCGCCTCCTGCGCCAGCCGCGCGGTCCCGGTGAGCACGCCGCCTGCGCCTATGTACGCGGGCACCATGGCGATTCCTCCATTGCTGATCTGATATTCGCGGACCTGGTTCGAGTGATCCATGCCGCGCGATTTCAGCACGTAGACAAGCCGGTTGCGCTCGCCGTTCGTTTCAATATGCGAGAGCGAAATCCAGGTATCCATGAGTGACGAGATGCTGCGGTCATTTATGCTGGACGCCTGGTCGATGCTGCTAAGACTTGTAAAAACTGCCGTAATGCCGCGCGATTTGAGGAGGTCGACGAGCCGCAACAGCGTGGCGTGCACTTCGGACTCCACGCCGCGCAGTGAGGAGATTGGATCGATCACCACAGCGGTCGGCTTGAACAGGTCAATGTCGCGGACCATCCGCGCCAAGTGCATTTCCAGCCCGAAGAAACTGGGCCGTGCTGATTCGATACTGAGCACGCTCCCCAAATGGTGCGCAAGATCCACGCCCACTGAGCGCATGTTGCGCAAAATCTGCTCGGGCGACTCTTCGAAGGCGAACCACAGCGTGCGTTCGCCAAGGTTGCACCGGGCCTCAACAAATTTAGCGGCAAAGGTCGTTTTGCCCGTTCCCGCGAGGCCCGACACGAGCACGCTGGAGCCGACGAAATATCCGCCCACGCCCAACATGGCGTCGAGATCGGCAATGCCGGTGGAGATGACTTCGCTCGACGTCAGATGCGCCAGGCCCGCTGATGTAACGGGGAGGACGCTGATGCCGGTGGTATCGATGAGGAACGGGTATTCGTTGGTCCCATGCGCCGAGCCCCGATATTTAACGATCCTCATGCGGCGCGTCGTGACCTGGTTTTCGACCCGGTTGTCGAGGAGGATCACGCAGTCGGAGACGTATTCCTCAATGCCGTGCCGCGTCAGCTGGTTGCCGTCGCCGGTGCCGCGCTCCGCGGTCACGATGGCTGTTACGCCGCGCTCCTTCAGCCAGTCGAACAGGCGACGCAACTCGGCGCGCAGCAGGACGGCGTCGGGGAAACTGGCGAACAATGCCTCGAGCGTATCGAGCACGACGCGCTTTGCGTTCACGCTCTTGATGGCGTAATCGAGCCGCACGAACAGGCCTTCGAGGTCGTATTCGCCGGTGTCTTCCATTCCCGCCGGGTCGATCTTGACGTGATCGATGGCGAGCTTCTTCTGGTCGATCAGCGACATCACGTCGTAGCCGAGCGACGCCACGTTTGCCGCCAGGTCCTCCGCCGATTCCTCGAAGCTCAAGAGCACCCCGGGTTCACCGTACTTCAGTACGCCTTCCACGAGGAAGGTCATGGCGAACAAGGTCTTGCCGCATCCCGCCGCCCCGCACATCAGGGTCGGGCGGCCCGATGGCAAGCCGCCAAGGGTGACGTCGTCGAAGCCTGAAATGCCCGTTGGCGATTTTGAAAGCACTGCTCCAGTCATCGTTTTTCTTTGTAAGGTTTAACAGAAGACACCAGCGAGGAAGGCACCACGACCCCGGGCTCGATATCTGCGCCAGTTGGTCAATGGCGACAGTGTGCCAACAGCGAGGCGACAGCGCATCTTGGCATCGCGGTACGCTCTATGCAATCCAGAGGATCGGAATCAATTCGAATCGCCGATCTCCGGAAACAGGCCTCCATTTTTGAATCTTTGGCGCGAGCAATCTGACCCGTACAATTGAGCGCGGCATCGAACAAAAATATCGAGTACTGAGAGGTAGTATTTTGAACCCTGTTTCTGGCGCTTTGCAGGTCACCATGGACGACAGCGATGAAGCGATTGCGCGCGACGTGGCCACTATCGGCCGGATCGGCGCCGTTCCGTCCATGCTGCGCGTGATCTGCAAAAACACCGGCCTCGGCTTCGCGGCGGTGGCGCGCGTCACCGAGGGAACCTGGACCGCCTGTGCTGTGCAGGACGACATCCAGTTCGGACTGTTGCCCGGTGGCCGGCTCGATGTCCACACCACGCTGTGCAGCGAGGCTCGCGCCATGCGCCGGCCGGTTGTTATCGACCATGCGAGCACCGATCCGGTCTACCGCGAACACCATACGCCCCGTATTTACAATATCGAGAGTTATATCTCAGTGCCGATCATCCTGCCCAACGGCGAGTACTTCGGCAACCTGTGCGCCATCGATCCGCGTCCGGCAATGATCTCGGATGCGCGCACCCTCACCATGTTCACGCTCTTCTCGGAACTGATCGCACTGCAGCTGGAGAGCGAGAACGAGCGCTCGGAGACGGAAGCCGCGCTGCTCAACGAGCGGACGACCGCCGAGTTGCGCGAGCAGTTCATCGCCGTGCTCGGGCACGACCTGCGCAATCCGCTTGCCGCCGTGGGCGCCACCGCGGAATGGCTGACGCGACGTAGCACCGAGCCGGAACTGGTGACCATCGGCACGCGCTTGCGGGCGACCACGCGGCGCATGTCGCGGCTAATCGATGATGTCCTCGACTTCGCCCGCGGCCGGCTTGGCGCGGGCATGGGCGTGTCGCTGTCTCCAGTCGATGATCTCGCCGACTCGCTGCACCACGTGGTCACGGAATTGCGCGATGCGAATCCGGGGCGTGTTGTCCTGGAACAGATTGCGGTGGAAGGCCGCGTTCACTGCGACCGGGGGCGCATCCAGCAATTGCTGTCGAACCTGCTGGCTAACGCATTGACGCACGGCTCGCCGGATCAACCCGTGCGGGTCCAGATATCGGTGGACGCGGGTGAACTGGCGATCTCCGTCGTCAATCTGGGTAGACCGATCGCGCCCCAGGACCTGGATCAGGTGTTCGAACCGTATTGGCGGCCGGCAACCAGCCAGCCGGGCGGCGGGCTTGGACTGGGACTCTATATCTGCTCGCAGATCGTCGGAGCGCACGGCGGTACGTTGAGCGTGAGTTCATCGGCGGCGATGGGGACGTGTTTTGTGGCTCGGATCCCGTGTGGATAACGCAGCGCCACGCCGAGGCCTTCCACGTGAATACAGCCCGTCGTTGCCTCTTTGATTAGAGTGATATACTATATGTATATCATATATGGAGGGTGCCATGACGCGTATTCTTGTCGACGTACCCGATTCTCAACTTAGCGATTTGATGCTGATTGCCGACGCTGACAAGCGATCGCGGGCGGCCGTGATTCGCGACGCGCTTGACGGATATATAGCGCAGCGCAAACCTGTTCTTGGCGTCGACATATTCGGGTTGTGGAAAGACAAGGATATCGATGGTTTGGACTACCAAGATACGTTGCGCTCTGAATGGTAAGCGCGCTGTTTGACACCTGTATCCTCATCGACTATTTGACCAAGGTCGAAGCCGCAAAAGTCGAGATGACCCGTTACGAATCTTGTGCGATCAGCCTGATTACGTGGATGGAGATCATGGTGGGCGCGACGCCCGACGATGAGCAACTACTTCGCGCCTGGCTTGACACATTTCGCATTATTTCCATTGATGAATCGATTGCCGCCAGAGCGGTCGACATCCGTAAGCAGTATCGGATCAAGCTCCCTGACGCAATTGTTTGGGCATCGGCTCAAGCGCATTCGCTTTTGCTGGTCTCGCGCAACACCAAGGATTTTCCGGCTGATCAACCAGGGGTTCGTGTTCCTTACTTGCTCTGACGGAATGCGTAAGTACAGTGCCGCTGGCAGCGGCGCTTCGCGGTTGCGTGTTGCAATCGCCCCCGCCAAGACGTTCGCTGACCGACACGGCACTCGCCATAGTTGGAAGTGACTTGATTTAGCACCATCCAAAGTTGCGCGATTGGCGCGGCAACTCCTAGCCTTCCTTCCAAACCCTCTCCATACAAACCCGGATTGTCCGCGCCAATTCGGCGCTGCTATCGTTCGCAGGCATTTGTGGAAGCGCTTCCACTCCAACGCTAAACAGGAGTTTTCGTGGCACTCGACGCATCCGTTGTTTCCAGCGATCCGTTTTCCCCACCATCCGATTCAGCCCTCTGGCGCCGGGATTTTCTGCTCGGCGCAGCCACCGCGTCCTATCAGATAGAAGGCGCCGTCAACGAAGACGGCCGGCTCCCGTCCATCTGGGACACGTTCTCGGCCACGCCCGGCAAAGTGCTGGCCGGCGACACCGGCGAGGTCGCTTGCGATCATTATCATCGGTGGGAATCGGACCTTGACTTGCTGTCCGCGCTTAACGTGGATGGGTACCGGCTATCCATTGCATGGCCGCGCGTGATGGATGAAGCGGGGCGTCCGAACCAGAAAGGAATCGACTTTTACAAGCGCCTGATCGGGCGGTTGAAAGAGAAGGGGCTCAAGACCTTCGTCACGCTGTATCACTGGGACCTGCCGCAACATCTGGAAGATCGCGGCGGCTGGCTGAATCGCGACACAGCGTATCGGTTCGCCGATTACGCCGACCTGATGAGTCGCGAACTGAGCGGTCAGGTCGATGCCTGGGCCACGCTCAACGAACCCTGGTGCTCCGCGTACCTCGGTTACGGCAACGGCCATCATGCGCCGGGTCTGGCAAACGACCGCTTTGCGACGCAAGCCATGCATCACCTGCTGCTCGCGCACGGTACGGCCGTGCCGGTCTTGCGCGCGAACGATCCGGCGTCGCTCAAGGGCATTGTGGCGAATGTTGGCCGCGGTACCGCCGATACCAACAGCGAAGCCGACGTGCGCGCCGCGCATCTTTTTGAAGTCCAGCACAACGCGTGGATACTCGACCCATTGTTGAAAAAGGCCTATCCCAAGGACCTTTTTGAACTCTGGCCGGGCACCGAACCGTTGGTGCTCGACGGCGATATGGAAACCATCGGCACGCCGCTCGACTTCCTCGGGATCAACTATTATTTCCGTACCAACGTGAAAAGCGACGGCGCGCATGGCTTTACCGAGGTGCCGCTGCCGGACGTCGAGCGCACGCAGATGGGCTGGGAGATTCATCCCGATGGCTTGCGCGACTTGCTGATCGGATTCAACAAGACCTATGCATCGCTGCCGCCGATCTATATCACTGAAAACGGCATGGCGTCGGATGACAAGGTGGTCGACGGACGCGTCGACGATGCACAGCGCATCTCGTTCCTCAAGCGCCATCTTGCCGCCGTGGACAGCGCGATCAACGCCGGTGTCGACATACGCGGATATTTCATCTGGTCACTGATGGATAACTTCGAATGGGCGTTTGGTTATGAACGTCGCTTCGGCGTGTTTCATGTCGACTACAAGACGCAGAAACGCACCATGAAACACAGTGCTGAACTGGTCGCGAAATTCCTTGAGGAACGCAACGCAAACGCCTGACCCGCAGTTCGATTTTCAATGCCGAAGTCGTTGGCCCTGTGTTTGAGTGTGTCAATTGCAGGGCCAAATAGAAGATATAGCCCGGAGGAGACTCAATGAACAGCATGAAAAAACTGGTGGTCAGTGTCGTTGCAGCCGTCGCGGCGATGAGCGCAGCACACGCGGATCCGCTGAAGGCGACCGTGATCCACTGGTGGACATCGGGTGGCGAATCAGCGGCCATCAAGCAGTTCGCCGATGCCTATAACAAGGCCGGTGGCTTGTGGATCGACCAGGCCGTGGCCGGCGCTGACCAGGCGCGTTCCACGGCGATCAACCGCATCATGGGCGGAGATCCGCCGACCGCTGCGCAGTTCAATACGTCGAAGCAATTCCACGACATCATTGATCAGGGACTCCTGAACAATGTGGATGATGTCGCGGCCAAGGAGAACTGGGACAAGATATTCCCGGCGTCGATCATTGAAAGCATCAAGTCGGGCGGGCATTACTACGCGGCGCCCGTGGACATCCACATGCCGGCGTGGTTCTTCTACTCGAAGCCGGCGTTTCAGAAAGCCGGCATCACGAAAGAGCCGGCCAGCTACGATGAATTCATCGCGGATCTCGACAAGTTGAAAGCGGCGGGCGTGATTCCGCTGGCGCTCGGCGGTCAGGCCTGGCAGGAAAAGATTACGTTCGACGCCGTGTTCGCCGATGTTGGCGGCCCGGACCTTTATTTGAAGGTCTATCGCGATCGCGATGTGAACGCGGTCAAGTCCGACGCGTTCAAGAAGGTGCTGACGCAGTTCAAGCGCCTGCATAACTATATTGATCCGGGCTCACCGGGCCGAAACTGGAACGACGCTACCGCGCTGGTGATCTCCGGCAAGGCCGGCGTGCAGATCATGGGCGACTGGGCAAAGGGCGAGTTCGTCGCGGCCAATCAATCGGCGGGCAAGGACTTTGGCTGCTTCCCGGGCTTCGGTCCGCATTCGCCGTATCTGGTGGCAGGCGACGCGTTCGTCTTCCCGAAGACCGACGATGCCAACGCGGTCAAGGCGCAAAAACTGTTGGCGACGGTCATGACATCGCCGACTGCGCAGGTTGCGTTCAGCGCGAAGAAAGGTTCGATTCCGATTCGCTCGGACATCGATGATTCGAGTCTCGACATGTGCGCGAAGGAGGGCATCGCGATCATGAAAGACAAGTCGCGGCAGTTGCCGAATCCGGAGATGCTGACGCCGCCTGATATCAATGGCGCGTTGCAAGATGTGATCACCAACTTCTGGAACAAGAACCAGTCGGTGGAGGATGCACAAAAGGCCTTCGCCAGCGGGCTCAAGAGCTGATGGTGACGACGCCCGCCGGCAAAACCCTGCGCGCTCCGGCCGGTCACGCGAAGCGCAAACCGCTGAGGAAGCGGTTTGCGCTGGCAGCTTACATTGCGTTGCTGCCGATGGCGCTCACAGTAGTGTTTGCTTATCTCGGCACAATGTTATGGAGCTTGCGCACGTCGTTCACGAACTCGCGCACATTCGCGTCGAATAGTTTTGCGGGCGTGTCGCAATACGTGCGTCTTTTCAATAACGACCGGTGGATGCTGTCGCTGCAAAACATCGTGATCTACGGGGTTTTGTTCATCGTCATATGCCTCGCGATTGGATTGCTGCTGGCGGTGTTCATCGACCAGAAGGTGATGGCGGAGGGCGCGCTGCGCACGGTCTTCTTGTACCCGTACGCGATGTCATTCGTCGCAACAGGTCTCGTGTGGCAGTGGATCCTGAATCCGGAACTGGGCATTCAGGAGGTGCTGCACCGGATCGGTTTCACGCATGCACGCTTCGACTGGATCGTCGATCAGGATCGCGTGATCTACACACTGGTGATAGCAACGGTCTGGCAGGCGTCGGGGCTCGTGATGGCGCTGTTGCTTGCGGGGTTGCGTGGCATTGATGAAGAGATCTGGAAGGCGGCGCGCATAGACGGCATTCCGCGCTGGCGTGTGTATGTCAGCATTGTCGTCCCCATGCTCGGCGCGTCTATTTCAACGGCTTTTATCCTGCTGTTCGTGATGGTCATCAAACTCTACGATGCGGTGGTCGCCATGACGCAAGGCGGTCCCGGCACGGCGAGCGAAGTGCCCGCGAAGTTCATCATGGATTATCTGTTCGGACGCGCGAATCTTGGACTGGCGTCGGCGGCATCCATTGTTCTTCTCATTACCGTGCTCGCGATCCTTGCGCCGGTCTTTTATATTCGCAGCCGAGCCCTGCGGCTCAGGGATTCCCGATGAACGCGCCACGTCCTCCGTTAAAACGCAGGTCGCGCGTAACGCCCGCGCGCCTGGGCGTGTACGCGTTCTTACTGACCTCGGCGCTGTTCTTCCTGCTGCCGTTGTACGTGATGATCGTCACGTCGCTGAAGCCGATGACGGAAATTCGTCTCGGCAATATCCTGTCGCTGCCGATGCATTTCACGCTCGACGCATGGAAGATTGCGTGGCATTCGGCATGTACGGGACTGGATTGCCAGGGCATTCAGGTTGGCTTCTGGAACTCGGTGCGCATTGTGGTGCCGAGTACGGTCCTCTCCATTCTGGTCGGCGCGGTCAACGGCTACGCCTTGTCGTTCTGGAAGCCGCGCGGCGCCACTACGCTGTTTGCAATCTTGCTCGTGGGCGCGTTCATCCCCGTGCAGGTGATGGTCTATCCGCTCGTGCGGGTACTTGCAACGGTGCATTTGTTCAGCTCGTTGCCGGGCATTGTGGTGATCCACACCATTTTCGGCATGCCGGTGATGACCCTGTTGTTCCGCAATTATTATGCAGCGCTGCCGCATGAACTTTTTCAGGCGGCGCGCGTGGATGGCGGCGGATTCTGGCGCATCTTCTTGCAACTGATGGTGCCCATGTCCACGCCGATCATTGTGGTCGCGATCATCATGCAGGTCACCGGTATCTGGAACGACTTCATTTTGGGGCTTGTTTTCGCGGGCACGAATAATCTGCCGATGACAGTACAACTGAACAATATTATCAATACGACAACGGGTGAGCGTCTCTATAACGTTAACATGGCGGCGACTATTCTTACGTCCATGGTGCCGCTTGCCATCTATTTCGTTTCGGGTCGCTGGTTCGTCCGCGGCATTGCTTCCGGTGCGGTCAAAGGTTAGTCCAGGGCTCTTTCATGTCTACAGTCATGTCGAACGTTTCAATCCGCGACCTGGAGATCCAGCTTGGCTCGAATACGATTATCGAGTCGCTGGACCTTGAAGTTGAACCGGGGGAGTTCCTTGTCTTGCTGGGCCCCTCGGGGTGCGGCAAATCCACCTTGCTGCATAGCATTGCGGGGCTGATCGATGTGAGCGGCGGCAGCATCGAAATTGGTGGTCAGGACATGACATGGGCCGATCCGAAAGATCGCGGTATCGCGCTTGTATTTCAGTCTTACGCGTTGTATCCGACCATGAATGTGGAGCGAAATCTCTCGTTCGGTTTGCGCATTGCGGGCACGCCCAAGGCCGAGATTGAGCGGCGCGTTTCGCGCGCGGCCGAGATGTTGCAGCTTGGGCCTTTGCTCAAACGCAGGCCTGCGCAGTTGTCGGGCGGGCAGCGCCAGCGCGTGGCAATCGGGCGGGCGATTGTGCGGGAAGCGGACGTGTTTCTCTTTGATGAACCGCTGTCGAACCTCGATGCAAAGTTGCGTACGGAGCTTAGGCGTGAGTTGAAGCAACTGCATAAGCGTCTGGGCGCCACGATGATCTATGTGACCCACGACCAGGTGGAAGCGATGACGCTGGCGACCCGCATGGCGGTCATGCGTGGCGGGGTGATTCAGCAGATCGGCACGCCGGCGGAGGTTTATGCGCATCCGAACAATTTGTTTGTTGCCACGTTCCTTGGTTCGCCGGGTATGAACTTGTTGAAGGGGGCGTTGCATCGCGAGGGTGGGGAAATGCGGTTTCGCAATGAGCACGTTGACATTGATGTGTCGGAGTATCCGTTTCTTCGGTCACCGTCGGAGAATCAGTCATGCGTGTTGGGTGTGCGTCCTGAGGACGTGTCGATCGATCCGGGGTTTGGGCATCGGGGGACGGTATCGCTGGTTGAGCCGATGGGAAATCATCGGGTAATTTGGCTCGATTATCATGGTGTCCAGATTGCGTCGATTGCGCAGGATACTGCGTTGGCGGCGGTGGATGAGGTGACTGGGTTTTCTATTAATAGCGAGCGTATTTCGTTGTTCGATGAGGTTGGTGGCGATCGGATGTGAGGGTCGCTGGCGCTTGGGGTTAGCGGGAGGTTTTGGTCTGGGTGTTTGTGGGCGGGGGTATGTTGGGGGTGGTCGGTTCCTGGGTTAGCGGTCTGAGTCAATGCCGGGTTGCTGCTTTCCAGGTCTTCGCGGGTTTAGTGTTGGATGTTTTCTTTATCACTATTAGCCACTGTGCGTGGCGGCACGTCATTTCTTGGTCCTTAGCGACAAAGAAACGAAGCAAAGAAAACGCTTTCACCGCTCTACCCTAAGTGTCCACAGCGTGCAGTTTCTATTCATGGGCGCCCCAAAAGCACGGTGCTCGCAAGAGCACCGGATGTTTGAAACCCTCCTTCTCGCGAATCCTGACAGTAAAACGCTTCGCCCCGTACGCTCTCGGGCAAGCACAATTGCCAAGGAAACCCGCACGGCTTGACGAGCTTTCGAGGCTTCGTTTCTTAGTAGCGTGGCTGAGAGGTACGCGTTACGGACGCGCGCCCAACTTCGCAATCAAAGGCTGACGTGTACTTACTGCTCGAAATTTTGGTGACTCTGTTGGCTGGTCGTATGGGCGTTTTGTTGAGTACGGCCCCACGCATTTCGGAGGCCTCGTTTTAAGGTGGGTTGGCGACGTGGTTCGAAGTGCGTACAAATTCGGTGGTGGGTTCTAGGCGGATAGCGCGGGGTGTGCCTTGGGCAGGTTCAAACACTGGTGGCGAAGCGTGGGGTATCCGTGTTCGGAGAAAGAGGGGTTCACACATCCGTGGCTCTTGCGAGCACCGTTCTTTTGGGGCACCCATGAAATGGAACTGCACGCTGTGGACACTTAGGGTAGAGCGGTGAAAGCGTTTTCTTTGCTTCGTTTCTTTGTCGCTAAGGACCAAGAAATGACGTGCCGCCACGCACAGTGGCTAATAGTGATAAAGAAAACATCCAACACTAAACCCGCGAAGACCTGGAAAGCAGCAACCCGGCAATGAACCCGACCGCTAACGCAGGAACCTAGCAACCCGGCAATGAACCCGACCGCTAACGCAGAACCCGTGCAACCCGGCATCAACCCCGACCACGCACCCCAGAACCGACCAACCCCCACCAAGCGCGAGCGAACAAAAAAAGTGCACCTCAAAACCCCGGAGCAACACCAGTGGCGACCCTGAAGGACGTTGCGGCCCTAGCCGGCGTTGGCATGTCCACCGCATCGCGTGCCATCTCCGGCCGCGGACCTGTCTCCGCCGATGCACTCGCACGCGTGCAAGCCGCCATCGCCGAGCTGAACTTCCGGCCATCCTCAATCGGCCGCGCGTTGTCAACGCAATCCCTCGGCATGATCGGCATCTTCGTGCCAACGTTCTTCGGCCCGTACTACGGCACCATCCTCAAACAGACCGACACGGAGCTGCGCAAGGTCCATCGCCACGTGGTCGTGGCAACAGGCTGCGGCGACGACTCCCCCCGCGACCAGGCAATCGAAGCCGTGCAATTCCTGATCGGCCGCGACTGCGATGGCGTAGTCGTGACCAGCCACGACCTCCACGACGACGACCTCATCAAGCTCCACCACATGCATCCGAAAATGGTGTTCCTCAATCGAGACTTCGCACAGATGCCGGAAGCATCGTTTTGTGCAGATCATCATCGCGGCGGGGTGCTGGCAGCGCAGACGCTGCTTGCGCACAAACACAAGAAAATAGCCGTGATTTCAGGGCCTTTTCAAGCGTCCGACAATCACGCACGGATCACCGGTTTCTTCGACGAACTCGCGCGCAACGGCATCGACCGGGCCGAGGTTCAGTTGATCGAATCGGACTTTTCACCAGACGGCGGATTTGACTCGGTGAAGGACCTGCTGGCGTCGAAGAAAAAATTCACCGGACTGTTCTGCGCCAACGACACCATGGCCATCGGCGCGTTGTCGTGCTTGCAGCAAGCAGGCATCTCGGTGCCGGACGAGATGTCGGTAGTAGGCTACGACGACGATTACTCCGCCGCGTTCTCCGCACCAGGCCTGACATCGGTCCACATCCCGACCGCCGACCTCACGCAAAACGCCGTTCGATGGCTGCTCAACGCGTGCTACGGGACTGCATACACGATCTATCGCGAGTTTCCCGTGACGGTCACGAACCGCGCTTCCGTGGCCGCTCCACGCAAAACAAATGCGCTGCTGAAGTAGCGTGAGGTGACGTCGGCGCCGCGCTCAAACGCCTTCTTGCGCGCGTCGCAGACGTTCGCGGCTATTGATCAAATGCAGCCGCATGGCGGTACGCGCCGAGTCCGCGTCGCCTCGCTCGATGGCATCGCAGATCTGTTCATGCTCGCGGTTCACGCGCGTCAAATAATCCGCGTACTGGTCGGGCGGAATCTGCGTGGCGGTGAGGCGGGTACGCGGGATCATGTGGGTACCAAGGTGCGTCATGATGTCCACGAAATAGCGGTTGCCGGTTGCCTGCGCAATCTCGAGGTGAAAGCGGATATCGGGCGATATGGTCCCGTTCGCTTCGCCCACGTTGCGCTCGAAGTCGCTCAGCGCGCGCCGCATGGCCGCTATACGCGCGGTATCGCATCGCGCCGCGGCCAGCCCGGCGCTCTCGGTCTCCAGGCTGATGCGTAGCTCGAGCACGGCGAGGGCGTCGATGGAACCTGCCACGTCCGCAGGGTCGAGCTGGAAGAGCCCCTTGCCCGGCGCCTCGCAGACGAAGGTGCCAATGCCATGCCGCGTCTCCACGAGTCCGGCAGCCTGCAGCTTCGACAATGCCTCACGGACAACCGTGCGGCTCACGTTGAAGCGCTGCACCATCTCCGCTTCGGTCGCGAGCCGGGCACCCACCTTGAGTTCGGCAGTCTCGATCTGCTGACGCAGCGCATCGACGAGTTCAGTCGTCAGGCTACGCCGCACATGAGGGTAGGCCGGGGTTTCGAAGACGGCACGAGTCGGTCTCTGCACGGCTACCTCGGTTGGGATAATGTTTCACCAAAGTTGACAAACGGATTTGCGAATGATTATATGCACGCTGTAGTCATATGACAACGTACAATAAAAGATGAAATCAAGCGGTGATCCGACCGAAAGGGGCACGAAAGCTCCCGGTAGCCGCGCTTATTGGAGACAGGCTGACATGGCCACTCAAGATCACGTAGTTCCGTTCAAGCGTTTGTTGCTGACCGGCGCAGCCGGCGGCGTAGGCAAAGCCATTCGTTCGCGCTTGAGCGCATTCGCGGACAGGATCAGGGTCTCGGATCTGCCGGCTGCGCTGCCATCGGACGCGGCGCCGCACGAAGAAGTCATCCCTTGCGATCTCTCGGACAAGCAGGCAGTCGACGCCCTGGTTGCGGGTTGTGACGCGGTCATCCATCTCGGCGGCGTATCGGTGGAACGGCCCTTCGAAGAAGTGCTGGAAGCCAATATCAAGGGGGTTTACAACCTCTACGAAGGCGCCCGCCGGCATGGCCTCAAGCGTGTCATCTTCGCCAGTTCCAATCACGTCACCGGGTTCTATCGGCAGGACGAGAAGATCGACGCGCATGCGCTGCGTCGTCCCGACGGTTACTACGGCTTGTCCAAATCGTTCGGTGAAGACGTGGCCCAGTTCTACTTCGATCGCTACGGAATCGAGACGGTGAGCATCCGGATCGGCTCGGCGTTTCCGGAGCCGAAGGATCGCCGGATGATGGCGAGCTGGCTCAGCTACGACGACCTGCTCGAGCTCCTGCAACGCAGCCTCTTTACACCGGATGTCGGCCATACCGTGGTCTACGGGATGTCAGACAACAAGTTCACATGGTGGGATAACCGGTTTGCATCGAAGCTCGGTTTCGTGCCGCGCGACTCATCGGAGCCCTTCCGGGCGAAGATCGACGCGCAGCCGGCGCCTGAGCCCGGCAGTGCCGTTGCGGTGCTGCAGGGCGGGGCGTTCACCACCACCGGACCGTTCGAATGAAGTGGGAAATTAAGTTGAAGAAGAAGTTGAAATAAGGCCGCCAGCCCGGTAACGGGCGGCGCCGCGCGCGGGCGGGTGGGGACGAACGACTGCGCCATGCATGTACAACCTAGACCTTGCTGCGATGACTTTTTCTCTCGACTTCAGCCCGCTGCTTCCGTACTGGCCCGTCTTCCTGAAAGGCGCCTGGCTGACGTTGAAGATGACGACCGTGGCGGTGTTTTTCGGTGTGATCCTGGGTACGCTGGTCGCCTTTGCGAAGCGCGGCAAGAACCGGCTTTTATCGTGGCTCTGCTCGATCTATATCGAGGCCGTGCGCAACACGCCGTTTCTCGTGCAGATATTCCTGCTCTACTTCGGGCTTGCCGGCTTCGGCGTGCGCATGCCGACGTTCACGGCCGCTGCGCTCGCGATGGTGATCAACATCGGCGCCTATGCAGCCGAGATCATTCGTGCAGGCCTTGAATCGGTGCCGCGCGGGCAGATCGAGGCGGCTGAATGCCTGGGGCTGTCGCGCTGGCGGATCGGCTGGCATGTGATGCTTCAACCGTCCATCGAAAAGGTCTATCCCGCGCTGACCAGCCAGTTCCTGTTGATGATGCAGGCCTCGGCGATCGCGTCGCAAATCTCCGCGGAAGAGCTCACTGCAACGGCCAATACCGTGCAATCCGATACCTTTCGTTCGCTCGAAACCTACATTGTCGTGGCGCTGTTGTATCTCGCGTTATCGCTGCTGATCAAGCTGATTGCGTGGGCCGTCGGCGAGGTCGCGTTCAAGCGTCGGCGGGTCATGCGCCAAGCTGCGGAACGGGCTGGCAAGCCGGTGCCGGATAAAGGACAGATCGATACGGTGATCCCCGGAGGTGCGGCATGACCGGCGGCTTCACGACGGCACATCTGTTTTATCTCGTGCACTCGATCTGGTGGACGCTCGTGCTCTCGGCGCTCGCGTTCGCGCTGGGCAGCATCGGCGGCTTCGGCGTGATGCTCGCGCGCATCTCGCCACGCCGCTGGCTTAGCCGCTCGGCGATGGTTTATATCGAAGCCATTCAAGGCATTCCGCTGCTGATCCTGCTGTTCATCGTCTACTTCGGTTTGTCCGTGTACGGCTTCCAGGTGCCGGCGCTGGTCGCGGCCGGCCTCGCGCTGATGGTCTACACCAGCGCGTATCTGGGCGACATCTGGCGCGGCTGTATTGACGCCATGCCCAAGCCTCAATGGGAAGCCGCCGAATGCCTGTCATTGACGCGCTGGCAGACCTTGCGCCTCGTGATCATTCCGCAGGCGCTGCGTCTCGCGCTGCCGCCAACGGTGGGTTTCCTGGTGCAGGTCATCAAGATGACATCGCTTGCTTCGGTGATCGGTTTTGTTGAATTGACCCGTGCCGGCCAGATCATCAACAACTCGATATTTCAGCCGTTCCTCGTGTTCGGGCTGGTCGGGGCCTTCTATTTCGTACTGTGTTATCCGCTCTCGCGCTGGAGCCAATCGATGGAGAAAAAGCTCAATGTCGGCAATCGTTAAGCTCGGGGACGTCTATAAGAGCTTCGGCTCGAATCAGGTGCTCAAGGGCGTGTCACTGGAAGTGGCCAAAGGCGAAATGATCGCCGTGATCGGCGCAAGCGGTTCGGGAAAGAGCACAGCGCTTCGTTGTATTGACCGTCTGGAAACCATCGACCGGGGCACGATCGAGGTATGCGGCATTCGTGTCGATGACCCGAAGGTGGACCTGCACCAGTTGCGCCGCGAAGTGGGCATCGTATTCCAAAGCTACAACCTGTTCGCGCATCTGACCGTTGAAGAAAACATCATGCTGGCGCTGCGCCACGTGAAAAAACTCGGACGCGATGAAGCGCGCCGCGTCGCCATGAAGGTACTCGACCAGGTCGGCCTCGCGCAAAAAGCCGATGCCTACCCGGAGCAGCTTTCAGGTGGACAGCAACAGCGTGTGGCAATAGCGCGTTCGCTCGCGATGTCGCCGAAGGTCATGTTGTTCGACGAAGTGACATCCGCGCTCGATCCGCAACTGACGGGCGAAGTGCTGCGCGTGATGGAGGATCTGGCGAAGGACGGCATGACCATGTTGCTGGTCACGCACGAGATGGCGTTCGCCAAGCGCATGGCGGACCGGATCATTTATATGCACCAGGGCAAGGTCTGGGAAGTGGGCAGCGGCGACATGCTTGACGCACCGCAGACACTCGAGTTGCGAACGTTCCTGAATAACGGCCTGTAGCTTTTAACTAGCAGCACAAGTCTGAATAAATTTTGAACCGACCAGAAAAATGGAGACTGCTTTGAAGACAAACCGATTCATCATGCGCGGCTGCGTGGCCGCTTTATTGCTCGCAGGCGTAGCGCACAGCGCGATGGCCGACCAGCTCGACGACATCAAGAAAGCAGGCAAGATCCGTGTGGCGATTGCAATGGGCACGCCGCTCTTCAGCTACGCCGATGCCAACCTTCAGCCGGCCGGTTCCGATGTGGACACGGCCGTGGCGTTAGCGAAAGACTTGGGCGTGAAACTCGAACTCGTTCAGATCACGAATGCAGCGCGCGTACCGACCTTGCAAGCCAAGCGCGCGGATCTGGTGATCGCGGATTTGTCGATCACGCCTGAGCGCGCGAAGGTCGTGGACTTCTCGATTCCCTATGCGGTCATCACGATCATCGTAGGCGGCACGAAAAACGTGAGCGTCAAGAATTACGATGACCTGAACGGCAAGACAATCGGCTTGACGCGTGCCACCGTCAACGACACCATCACGACGCAGTTGGCAAAGGGCGCACAAATTCAGCGCTATGAGGACGACGCGACGCTGATTACGTCGGTGGTGACGGGGCAGGTCGACATCTTCTCCAGCACACCGTCGAACCTCGCCGAAATGGTCAAGCGCGCGCCTAACCGCAATCTGGAACTGAAGTTCCCGCAGAAGGATTTCGACTTGGGCATTGCGATGAACAAGGACGAGCCGAAGCTCAAGGAATGGGTCAATAACTGGGTGAGCACGAACCAGAAAAGTGGCGCGCTCAACACGATCTACAAGAAGTATCACGGCCGCGATTTGCCGGCGAGCGTGACGAAGGGATAAGCGAAAGAATAAGGTTTGATGGCATGAAAAAAGGGCATCGCGATGTTGACTGCGATGCCCTTTTTATTTGGTCAATCTCAGATCGTCAGCCAGCCGGCGTCTGACCGATTTCGTGGTTGGCCAGAACCTCCAGCGCGCGAACCATGCCTGAGTGATCCCAGGCTTTGCCGCCATGCGCCACGCAAGCATTGAAAAGCGCCTGACATGTCGCGGTGTTGGGCAGCGACACGCCAAGCGACTGCGCCGTCGAGAGCGCGAGGTTCAAATCCTTCTGATGCAATTCAATGCGGAAGCCCGGATTGAACGTGCGTTTGGTCATGCGTTCGCCGTGCACTTCCAGAATGCGCGATGACGCAAAACCGCCCATCAATGCAGTACGCACTTTCTCTGCATCGACCCCGGCTTTGGACGCCAGCAACAACGCTTCGCCGACCGCTTCGATCGTCGCCGCGACGATCACCTGATTTGCCAGCTTGCAGACTTGCCCCGCACCAACTTCGCCGATCAGCGAGACGTTTTTTCCCATCATGTCGAAGAGCGGTTTCACGCTGTCGAAGGTGGCTTGCGAGCCGCCGACCATGATCGTGAGCGACGCGGCTTTAGCGCCGACTTCTCCACCTGATACGGGCGCGTCTAGATACTCCGCGCCACGTTCGCGCACCTTCGCCGCGAACTCGCGGGTCGCGATGGGCGAGATCGAGCTCATGTCCACCACGACCTGACCCGCGCGCAACGCGGCGACTACGCCGTTTTCGCCGAACAGGACACGCTCGACGTCCGGCGTATCCGGCACCATGATGAAGATCACATCCGATTGCGCCGCGATCGCGGCCGGGCTGTCACATGCAACCGCGCCAGCCTGGGTCAGCGTGTCTGGCACGCCGCTGCGCGTGAACGCCGCCAGCGCCACGCCGTTCTTGATGAGGTTCTCGGCCATGGGTTTGCCCATGATGCCAAGACCGATGAAGCCTGCTTTTTGCATGTCTATCTCCACAAGTTGTCTGGGTGCTTTTGCTTGCGTCCTGCTTGCATCAAGCTACGTCTGCATGAAATGTTTCTGCACGGCTTGCGCCGCATTCCTGAGAAGGCCCATGTCGGCACAAACGGCGATCACCTGGCAGCCCATCGAAAGATACCGTTCTGCTTCGGCCTGCACGGGCGCCAGTGTGCCGCTTGCCTTGCCTGCGGCGCGGGCTCGATCGAAGACGTGCGCGATGGCCTGCTGCACGTCCGGGTGATTCGCATTGCCGAGGTGTCCATATGATGCCGCCAGATCCGACGGGCCAAGGAACACGGCGTCAACGCCGTCGACGGCAAGGATCTCGTCGATTGCTTCAACCGCCTTCCGGCTTTCGATCTGCACCACGACGCAAATATTGTCGTTCGCGGTGTTCAGATAGTCGCTTACAGTCCCGTAACGGTTTCCTCGATGACCCACCGATACCCCGCGAATTCCCTGCGGCGGATAACGCGTCGCGGCGACGGCGCGAGCCGCATCGGCGGCGCCGTCGACAAAAGGGATCAGGAAGTTGAAGAAGCCGCTGTCAAGCAGCCGTTTGATTATCACGCTGTCATTAGCTGGCGGCCTCACCACGGGGGCGCTGCGGCTGTCCTTAAGCGCCATGAGTTGCGGAATGAGCGTAAGGACATCGTTAGGCGCGTGCTCGGCGTCGAGCAGGATCCAGTCGAAGCCCAGCATGCCGAGCAGTTCGGTCGTAATAGGGCTGCCGAGCGAGGCCCAGCATCCAATTTGCGTTTCGCTCTTCAGGACCGATTGGCGAAACGTGTTGGGCAAGGGCTGGTAGAGCTGGTGCGGCAAAGACGGTGTCATGGCTGGGCTTCCTCTGGCTTGACGCCTTGAGTTGGACGCCGAAATATCCCGGCAATATCATACGATATCAGACGTCATATTACATCGTGGCTTTTCGGAACTGCAAGTGCGTTGGCGATGAAAAGGCCGGTGACGCAGATTCGCCTACGATACGCGCGAAGTTGTTGTAGTGATCGACGCGAGGCTGAAGGCATGCATGCCAGCATCGGAATGACGAGCCTTCTGCCATCAAAAGTCAAAACCGTGTTGCCACGCGTATAACCGGTATTTGCAAAATCTCCGTCCAGTCCAGCATCACGCCCGCCAGAGCCTTATACAACAGGGCTTTGCGACGCCTGGTTGCAACCTGCATCGCCCACTCGCCCGCCTAAACTTATCCATTCCTACGCCGTAAGGAAAGGGTCGGCACGGGCCGATGTCATCGCGCGAATCGGCGCATCGTATGGAGATTCGATGAAAACAGCGGTAAGCATCAAGGCATGGCTCAGTATCCTGGTGGCGGCTTTCGCCATCATGTTGGCTACCACGGGCGGCTACAGCATCTATGCGGCGAGAACGGCGGACGCGTCCATGCGAGCGCTCTACATGCAGGACACCGGTGGTCTTGACCTGCTCGCCAAGGACACGATCCGCTTGCTGATCGCGCGCACGGCGTTGCAGGACTACGATCCGCGTGCGGGCAGTGCAGCGTCGTTCGCGTTGCTGCGGGATGCTCGCGGCGCCATCGAAAGCGCGGATGCGGCATGGAAAGCGTTTGCAGTATTGGCGAGCGGACACGAAGAGCAAACGCTCATGCAGACCGCGGACATCGCGCGCAAGCAACTCGTGCAGCAGACGTTGCTGCCGGCAGTGGAGGCGCTGGAATCGAAGCGCGCGAGCGATGTCCGCGAGTTCAACGAGAACCAGATCAAGGACGCATTCAGCGCCTACGATGCCGCGCTGCAGCCGCTTGTCGCCATGGAATTCGAGCACGGCAAGACGCGCTTTGAATCATCGCAACAACGCACCCGCACGGTTACGTGGATCGCTTCAACGCTGCTCGCGGCCGGTCTTGTACTGGCGTTCTTCTCCCGTGTTGCGTTGGAGCGGATCGTGATCGTGCCGCTGCGTGCAGCAGTCGATGCATGCACGGAGATTGCCGGCGGCAACCTGGCAACCCGGCTAAACGCGCGCAGGCACGATGAAATCGGGCTCTTGATAGAAGGCCTGTCGACAATGCAACGCGGCTTGAGCACGATAGTCGGCGGCGTTCGCAACGGCACGGAACAGATGGCCGTGGGAACGCGCGAGATAGCGTCGGGGAATATCGACCTGTCGCAACGAACCGAGGAACAAGCGGCATCGTTGCAAGAAACTTCAGCGAGCATCGGCCAACTGACGAGCACGGTACGCCAGAACGCCGACAGCGCCCGGCAAGCAAGCGGCCTCGCACAAACCGCATCGGCAACTGCCGGTCACGGCGGTCAGGTCGTAGCCGACGTGGTGTCGACCATGGACGGTATCAATAGCAGTTCAAAGCAAATTTCGGAGATCATCGGCGTGATTGAAGGGATCGCGTTCCAGACTAATATCCTTGCGCTCAACGCAGCAGTTGAAGCGGCGCGTGCGGGCGAACAAGGGCGCGGGTTCGCGGTTGTTGCGAGCGAAGTGCGCGCGTTGGCTCAGCGTTCGGCCGGGGCCGCGAAGGAGATTCGCGAACTGATCACCACGTCGGTGGAGCGTGTTGGCAACGGCTCGGTGCTGGTTCGGAACGCGGGCAGCGCGATGAGCGACATCATTATCGCGGTAGGCAGAGTGACGGACATCATGCGGGAGATCACGGTGGCGTCAGAGGAGCAGACCACCGGTATCGAGCAGGTCAACGTGGCGATCGCGCAGATGGACCAGGTGACGCAGCAAAACGCGGCGCTGGTTGAGCAGGCGGCCGCAGCGGCAGCGTCGCTGGAAACGCAGGCAGCGCAGATGAACGCGGCCGTCGCGCTTTTCAAACTGGCAGAAGTTTATCGAGACGCGTAGCGGCGTCAGGCATCCGCACGGGTCTCGGGCCAGCGGTTCTCTTCAACGCAACTCGATGTCGGCACACGTCTGGCCCAACCTTCTGCCTGCAACATGGGTTCGTCGTAGAAATGCTCCACATGCCCGATGCACAGGATGGCAACCGGCTTGGCGTTCGCAGGCATATGCAGCAGCCGTTGGACTGCCTCCACGTCGAACAGCGACACCCAGCCCATGCCGAGCCCTTCGGCGCGTGCGGCCAGCCACATGTTCTGGATCGCGCACGCGACCGATGCCAGGTCCATTTCCGGCAGCGTCCTGCGCCCGAAAATATGACGCTCGCGATTTTCCATCAAGCCGACGACCACGACCTCGCCGCAGTCCAGGATGCCCTGGACCTTCAGCCGCATGAATTCGTCGCTGCGTTCGTTGAGCGCTTCGGCGGTGGCGCGCCGCTCGGTTTCCACGACGTCATGCAGCGCGGTGCGCAGGGTCCGGTCAGTCACTCGCACGAAACGCCAGGGCTGCATGAAACCGACGCTTGGCGCATGGTGCGCGGCCTCGATCAAGCGCGCCATTTGATCGCCGTCGACGGGGGCGTTGGTGAAATGCCGCATGTCGCGGCGTTCGTGGATCGCGCGGTAGACCGCGGCGATCTCGGGTTCGGAAAAGCGCTTGAAGGTCGAATCAGTCATACATCCATGCTTAAAAAAGTGCCGTAGGGGCGAACAACCGGTGGAGGACGGGACCACGCACCACGAACGCGCATCGATGTCGCTATACGCCATATCGGCGTCGCCTTCCGATAAATCCTCAGACCTCGCGCTGCCGTTATCTGATCAATCGACGCTTGATCCCAGTGGTTCCCTTTACGGTTCGCCCCAGATATCCGGAGGATACAGACCTGTTGCGCCGCGTACTACAGCGACGCAGTGGGGACTAGCCCTTATGCGCAAACACATGACCATTCGCGGCGGCCTGGTCGCGACGATCTCCATTTACACCGTCTTGCTCATTGCGGTCATCGCGGCGGGCATCCTGGGTTTGTACGGCAGCAATTCAGCGCTCAGGGAGATGTATCGAGACGATACCGCTTCCGTGCTGCACCTTAAAACCAGCTCGGAGCGCTTGCTGTTGCTGCGCGCCGGATTCGGCGAAGTCGAGCAACTGATCAGCGCCGGCAAGCCCGCCCAGCGCGAAATTGCCCGGCAGCACGCGCTTCTTGAAGAGAGCAACAAGGAACTGGACGCTTTCCGGGAGCTTCACGCGCCGTTGCCGGCGGAGAAGGCGCTTATCGATGCAATGCAGGCGCGGCGCGACCAACTGCTCGCCCAGGTGTTCCAGAAGGCGCTGACCGAACTCGATCAGGACAATCTGGTCGATTTCCTCACGACTCAGCGGGAAGCGCCGCCCGCGCTGTTCGCCGATTATCAAAGCGCGCTGACCGCGCTGGAAAATTTCCAGGTCGAGCGCCAGAAAGCCCGCTTCGACACCACCGATGCACGTTTCGAAGCCATGCTCTGGACCCTCGGCGCCGCCGCGGTTGTCGCCCTCGTCATCGGCTTTTTCGCGCAGCGGATCTTGACCCGGGCGATCGTGCGGCCGATCGATATGGCCGTCGATTATTTCGGGCGGATTTCGGCCGGTGACCTGACCAGCACCGTGACGGTCCAGCGCAACAACGAGATGGGCTACATGCTCAACGCATTGAAGGGCATGCAGGAAGGGCTTGCACAGACGGTGCGCAAAGTGCGTTCGAGCGCGGAGACCATCGTGCGGGACGCGCATGCGATCTCGGGTGGCAATCTTGATCTGTCAGCGCGGACGGAGCAGCAGGCTGCGTCGCTTCAGGAGGCGGCATCGAGCATGGAGCAGTTGACCGCTACCGTCAGGCAGAACGCCGACAACGCGCGCAACGCCAGCGAACTTGCAGCGGGTGCATCGGACATTGCGCTGCGTGGCGGCGATGTAGTGAACCGCGTGGTCGCGACCATGGACGCGATCTCGGGCAGCTCGGACAAGATCGTCGGTATTGTCGGCGTGATCGAAGGGATCGCGTTCCAGACCAACATCCTCGCTTTGAATGCGGCCGTGGAAGCCGCGCGGGCAGGCGAGCAGGGCCGGGGTTTCGCAGTCGTGGCAAGCGAGGTGCGAAGCCTGGCGCAACGTTCGGCATCGGCGGCGAAGGAGATCAAGGAGTTGATCGGTACGTCGACGTCGAGCGTGAAGGACGGCAGCCAACTCGTGGCTCATGCCGGCGCGACGATGGTCGAGGTCGTCGAAGCGGTCAGGCGCGTCAGCGCGATCATGGCGGAGATCAGCCTTGCTTCCGGCGAGCAGACCACGGGAATCGAGCAGGTCAACGTGACGGTGGCGCAAATGGAAGAGATGACGCAGCAGAACTCGGCGCTGGTGGAAGAGGCTTCTGCGGCGGCGGTGTCGCTCGAAGAGCAGAGCAGGCAGTTGAACGATGCAGTGGCGTTGTTCCGTCTGACGGCCATTGCTTGACGATGCGGTTTTGGCCGTAGGCACACGCCGCGCTCGCACATTTGATTCTGCCCGCCCAGCCGACGTCTCCCGCGAAGTAGCGGAGGGCGGCGTTCGGCAGTCCCTCGCGCGCTTACAGAGGAACGTCCTGGATCAAGGCCGAATTCACCGCGCGGATACGACGGTCAACGAAGTAACCTCCGCCTTCGGTGTATCGAAGATAAACGCGGCTGCATTGCGTGCATTGCCATACGGTGCAGCGGTTATACGGAAAAAAACGCGGAGCGATGGGCGCCTCGGGGGACCAATAATCGATATTGCCCGGCAAGTGCTCCTGATAACTCGGCTCAAGATCGTCATCCACAATCAGCGTACCGATTTCCTCGAGGCGCTCTTCGTCGAGAGAAACCGGCTGGGAGTTCCATCCGTCAAGCGGCGTGCGTGTGCAATTGCAAGGCCCTGCGGCTAGCGACTCTGCGTGCAATGCGATTTTAACGAGGGCTGAAGCATCGAGATAATTTGGCATCGGGGATCAGGCGGGCGCGGCGGCGTTCATGTTGTGTGGTCGCCATAGAATGCCAGATTTTCTCGATCGGCCTGCAGTTGACACTCGTTAAGGCGCCTTCCACCTTATCGCTCATGACCAGTGCGCCGGTACCCAGATGTTGCCGACCCAATGAGCCGGTACCCATACGGCAGGGCGCGGCGCAGGCGTCATGTACACAACGCGCGGCGCAACGTACACGCGCGGCGGCGGGGGCGGTGCATAGACGACCGGAGGCGGCGGCACATAGACGACAGGCGCAGGCGGCACATACACAACCGGAGGCGGCGGTACATACACGGGCGGAGGAGCAACCACCACCGGCTTGGGCGCGACGACGACCGTCGTGCCGCCCGTGGTGACGACGCCCGTGGTGGTCACCACTCCGCTTGTTGTTACGGTGTGGCCGTAGGTACCTGTTGCGCTGGCCGAGGTCGTGACAACGCCCGGCGCAACCCGCGTTGCCGAACCAGAGTGATAGACGCTTCCACCATCCGAACCAGTCACTGTGCCCGAACGGGAGCACGTAGCGCCCGCACAATTCGTCGATGCCGAATGATCGATCGTGTTGCCGTTCGATCCGGTGATCGACCCGGACGATGAATACTGGCCCGGAGCGTTTCTCGTCACGTCGCCGGATGTGGAGGCCGTCTTGCCGTCCGGTCCGGTGAGGGTGCTCGTGTGCGAGCAGGTGCCGCCCGCGCAGTTGGTGTCGCCGGCGTGTTGCACGGAGTTGCCATAGCGTCCGGTCGCGGTGCCCGAATTCGAAAACTCGCCCGGTGCATTGCGAGTGACCGTACCCGTGTTGGACGCGAAGCCACCATAAGGGCCAGCGACGCCGCCTGCATGCGAACAGCTGCCACCGCTGCATGAGCCGTAGTGGGCGCTGTTATAGGTGCCACGCGATGTGTAAGCGGTGCCGTGCTGCGACCAGGCGAAAGCTGACGCGCTGCTGAGGGCCAGCATGGCGACGGTTGCGGCAAGCACGAGTTTGCGCAGGGCGCCGCGTACGGATGCGGTGGTCGGGGGGACGAACGAACGAGTATTCACACAATCTCCTATTGGGTTCGGGGCCACTTCGATCACTGCGGCGTGGCGATGAACGGACTATAGGAGTGCGCGTAATTTTTATCATCAACGAAGATATGTCACGCGGTGTCACCGGGCCGGAGGCCCGCCAGACGGGGGTTTCCGAGCGGACGATACCCACCGTGACATATTTCGACATGTATTGTTGCGACTGGAAACCTCACGCCGATGCGCGTGGCGTCGAGGCATTTTTCTCACGATGAATATGGCAAACATGCCAAGCTTGATCTCAGTAGTTTTTAGCAAAGAGCGCAACGGTGCTTCTGGGTTTGCCGCAGACGACGCATCCTGAGCCGGCGTCTTCGTGCGGCTGATCGAAGGGAAGACATCGGATAGTCACGTTCAAAGCCTCTTTTGCCCAGCTCTCGCAAACTTTGTCGCCGCACCATGCTGCTAACGCGAAACCGCCGCGAGCATCGGTTTGTTGTCCGGCTTGCGGTTTAAAGAAATTCTCGAAGTCGCACTTATTTGAAATCGTGCGCGTGTTTTCAGAGCGAAACTCTCGCGCGCGCTCGAAGCATCCGCGCTGGATTTCGTCGAGCAATGACATGACGGTTTCAGGAAGCTCTGCGAGCGGAACCGATATTTTTTCAGATGATTCACGATCACGGCGCGACAACATGACAGAACCGTTTTCCTTATCCCTAAGACCGATTTCGAGCCGGATAGGAACCCCTTTTTTAATCCACTCCCATTGCTTCTGACCGCCCCGTGATTCGCGGCGATCGATCTCAACGCGAACTCTTCTGTCGACGAAATGCATGGAGTGCAATCGGCTGGCGACGCTATCGATGTATTCATCCACCAAGGCTTTCGTGTCTTCCGAACGATGGATCGGCAAGATAACGACTTGAGCGGGCGCGATGCGCGGCGGCAAGACAATGCCGTCGTCGTCACCATGCACCATGATCAGCGCACCGATCAACCGCGTGGACGTACCCCACGATGTGGTCCAGGCAAACTGCCTGCTGCCTCGTTCACGTCCCTGAAATTCGATGCCCGCCGCCTTGGCGAAATTCTGTCCAAGGAAATGCGATGTCCCTGCCTGCAGGGCTTTGCGATCCCCCATCATCGCTTCAATGGCGTATGTATCGACGGCGCCAGGAAAGCGCTCACTGTCGCTTTTTACGCCCCGGATGACCGGTATTGCCAGATAGTCTTCAACAAAGCGCGTGTAGATATCGAGCATGCGGGTGGCCTCTTCGCGCGCTTCGGATTCCGTCTCGTGCGCGGTATGTCCTTCCTGCCACAGGAATTCGCTAGTGCGCAGAAACAGGCGCGTGCGCATTTCCCAGCGGACTACATTGGCCCATTGATTGATCAGCAAAGGCAGATCGCGATAACTCTGGATCCATTTGGCGAACATGACCCCAACGATCGTTTCGGACGTGGGGCGAATGATCAGCGGCTCCTCAAGTTCGGCTGCGGGATCAGGAATCAGCGACCCGTCTTCCGCGTGGATAAGCCTATGGTGCGTAACGACGGCACATTCCTTCGCGAAGCCGTCGACATGTTCCGCCTCTTTCTCAAGCAGCGACTTAGGAATAAGCAGCGGAAAATAGGCATTGCGATGCCCCGTTTCCTTGAACATATCGTCAAGCTCGCGCTGCATGTTTTCCCAGAGCGCATGCCCCCACGGCTTGATGACCATGCAGCCCCGAACAGGGGAGTTTTCCGCCAGCTCTGCTGCATCGACTACTTGCTGATACCACTCTGCGTAGTTCTCCGCTCTCGTCGGAGAAATGGCGTTTCTCTTCAGTGTGTTCATCATTCACCTCACTATGGGAAAGAGAAAGAAGGCCTGAAAAATGGCAAAAAAAAACCGCCTCAGAAGGCGGTTTGTTTGAGCAGCATACGGACGCGCGCTAACCCACCGCTGGTGAACCGGTGTAGAAAGCTGGCGGGAGCTGTACGTTGATCTGTTTCATGACTTTATGATCTTTGTTTTTTAAGGCGATGTCAACGGTCAAGGGCCGCAAAAGCGCACAGTGATCCTGATGATCAATCGACCGGACACCATCTGCCAGAATCCGGGCACACGTTGGCCTTTGCGCTGTTCACCCAGATTTGTTCTTGGTCGAGTTGCATCGAGGTCGACGGGTCGACGTCGAAGGCAACCTTAAGCGCGTTCCCAACACGAGTATCTTCAATTGGAAGCTCCCAGGTCAGGAATATCTGCGTGCAATCCCGGTCAGGCGTGAAGTCAGCCACGTTAAAACCGCTGCCGCCGCGTTGGATAACGCCATGAGGCTGGCCGGTGTCGAATATCACGACAGTCCCCCGGGTCAGGGGAATTCGATGGCCCGCGGAGGGGAAATGCAAGTCCAGGCCCTTGTCTTCGCTCATGAAGAGATTGCAAAAGGCCGCGCCGCCATATTGCGCACCGTCATGATGGTACTTGGCTCCGCGGCACGCCATGAGCGCTACGTCGCTTTCTGCAAGCACGTCGCGCAGTCCGAGCGCGCACGTCCAGTCCGACACCGCCTCAACGCAACGCTTGTAGTCCGGCCAGCGCATGAGCGATCTAGCCAGAGGCATTGCTTCGACTTCCCCGGCTTCGAGATCCATGCGCGACGATGTCTCCCGTTCCCAATCTGCAAGCAGACGTGCCGCGGGCACAGGCACGTCGACGGCGCCTGTTAGCACGATGTCGCTTACGCGCCGGCTACGGATGACATCGCCACTCCAGAAATAGGAAGTGAGCAGGTCTCGCACCCGATGCTGTAGAGGAGGGGAATTCATCCAGGGCATTGTAATTGGACTGCGATGCGGAGCGGCGCGCGATGTTCCGTCGTTCGGCGTTGGGCATCTACGGAGGTGGTGCGCTATTGCCCGCGCTTAGGGGGTTGCGGATTGTTCGCCGTATTAGTGTCAATCTTGACTACTCGCTCGATCCCGGTGGCCGCTGCCAGCGCTGACAATTCAGTTTGCAGCAGATCTGCTATCTCTCCGGGATACACCTCTTCGCCCTCTGAATAAACAGTGAAGGACCGAAGATATTTAGCTTTTTTCTCAGGATTTTCGATTGTCTCCTTGGTCCATTCATAAAGCAGATATTTTTCTGGGCCAAGTCTTTTTGCTTCATTGACATAGTCGAAAAATGCGTCGAACTGGCATTTCAACGAGGCGCCATGCCGATGTAGTAAATCACGTAGCGCAGGGGGCATCCGCTGTGGATCTCCACGCAAAATGGCAGCGGTCTCGGGTGAGACCGTGATCCTGATCTGGAATAGCCACGCATCATTCGTCGTCATCGCACTTTCGCCTTTACTCCGCCTTTATTCCGTCATCACTCTGCCGTCGGCCACGCCAAGTGCGGCGACGTCCAGTCAAGTTCACTCCCGACAACCATCACTCGCTCGTCGCACATGAACGCCATGGTCACACCTACCGACGCGCGCCCGCTGGTCAGCGATAAATACGGTTGGCAGAACACAGCCTTTCCCATGTTAGCCACCGCCTTCCAATAATACGGCCGATGATCCCATCGTCCCGATTGCGCCGCGAACAACGGCCCGAGCCGGAAGTCCACGCCCGATTCCGCGTGGCCGGTAATTTCCTGCCCCAAAAGGCGCCCGGTATCGTCGAGGACAAAGCATCGTTTGCACAGGTCCATCTTCGCCATGGGCGCGATGGCGTCTTCCACCGTGGCGCCGTCCGTCAACGCCGCCGCTGCGGGGGTGAGCATGCCGAGATACGGCGCCAACTGCGTTTCGAAGCGCGCGGAGCGCACGGCGCGGCCTTCGGCAATGACATCGAATGCGTGATCGATGCGCCGCGTGACCGCTGCCGCAGAGGGCAGCGTGGCGCTCGGTCTGCCCAGCAAGAACCCTTGAGCAAAATCGACGTTCGATTCCACCGCCAGGATGAGCTCCTCGGTCGTCTCGATCCCTTCCACTACGACCAGCATGTCTGCCCGATGCAGCAGCGAAACAATGGTGGGAAGCAGCGGCTGATCCGAGGCACGGCTCTTCGCGCGAATCAACGCGCCGTCGAGCTTGACGAAGTCGGGCTGGATGCGCAGCAGGCGGTCGAGGTTGGAGTGGCCCGCGCCGAAGTCATCGACTGCAATGAGAAACCCGCAGCCGCGATACCGCCACGCGGCGAGCGCAAGCTCCTCGACGCACACTCCTTCGGACTCGAGAATCTCAAGCACTACTCTGCGAGGATCGAGTCCTGCTTCGAATACGATAGCGGCCAGCGTCTGCTCATAACCCGGCTGGATGAAAGTGGACGGCGCGACGTTCAGGAAGAGCCAGCAGTCATCCGGCAGACGCTTGCGGGCGTTCGCGAGATGGAGATGGTGAGTCAGCGAATCCAGGTCGTTGATACCGGAATTCGATTGCGGAGCAAATAATTTATCGGGCTGCAGCGGCGTGCCATGCTGGTCAAAGCCGCGAAGCAGCGCTTCGAATCCCACCTGCTTCTGATGCGACAAGCTGTACACCGGCTGGTAGTGGGTGAACAAATCGAACGCACCCCAGCGGGTGACAACGACCGGCTCCTCGTCGACCGGAGTCTCAGTGTCTTCATCCAGCGCCGTGGCGCGTACGCGCTCGACCCGCCGCGCTTGCTCGACGAACACCCGGTTATGGCCCGCGTGTTTCGCGCGCAATAGCGCTTCATCGGCACGATCGAGCAGCTCGGTGGCGCTCTCGTTCGGACGGCGATGCGCAACGCCAAAGCTGGCGGTGAGAAAACCATCGGGCCGGAGTATCGATGCAATGAGGATACGAAGCGTGTCGGCCAGCGTGGTCGCGCGATCGGCAGCGTTTGCCTTGATAAGGATCGCGAACTCTTCTCCACCCAGCCTGCCGACCACCGCGTGGGCGGGCACAGCATCGTTCAGGACTTTGGTGACATCCAGCAGCGCTTCGTCGCCTCGCACATGGCCGTACTGGTCATTCAGAGACTTGAAGCGATCGATGTCCAGGAAGATCGCGCTGACGACTTCGTCGTCACCTTTCGTCTCGCTCAGCAGTTGTCCCGCCTGCTCGAGAAAAGCGCGCCGGTTCAGGAGCTGGGTCAAGGGATCGGTTGCGGCGAGCGCCCGCAGTTTCTCTTCGAGCAGGAAATGGTTAAGCCGGAACCAATAAAAGCCGAAATGGAACGCGGTCGCTGTCGGGACGCCAATAGCCACCCACATTGCGCATAAGACATAGTCGTCGTGCGTGAAGGGCGCGGCCATGACGAAGGGCAGCCCGGCGAGGTAGAACGCAATCGTTCCCAGGAGGAAATGCCGCGGCGTCAGCCACAGCGGCGCCGCACAAATAGGGATGACCATGCCGGCGGGCAGCATCCAGAAGAGCGGCTTCTCCACGCCTTCGACATTGATCACAATCCCAATCTGCAGGATTACCACATAGAGCACGCCGATCAGGCCGAACAGGAACGTGGACGGCGCCTTGGGGATCGCCGCGACCAGCAGCAGCAGGGCGACTGCGCATGTCAGGCGCGGCCAGAGCGGTAAGCCGATACCTGTTACGTGGGCGCGGGCGATGACGAAAATCAGGAACGCCACCACGGTAAAAGCCATGGTGACCGTCGATAACGGCCGTTGCTGATCCATTGAACGGCGGTGGAAACATAGCCGAAGCGCAGGCGTGATGGTTGGCGGGAGCAGGGCGTTGAGCATGTTCTCGGGTTAGTTTTAGCAGCCTTATTCGTTGACGATGGCTGTCGGCTGTGTCGGGCCGAATTGTTTGAACTACCGTAGATATTTGAATCGCATGATCCGATTATCGTCGGATGAAACGGATTGTCTTACTAGCCGCGACCTGGCTCAAGCGAATATTTATTCAACCGTATTGTTTTGCCAAATAAAACCATGCGTGCCATTGGACTGGGCTGTCCGGTATCCCAGACAACTCGAAATTGGATTGAATCGGCAATTAAGACCGCATGGTCTGGCCGCAGGGTGTGCGCCGCACAACATGAAGCTCCCAGAAGACTAATCGCGCGGCGATTCCCGCCGCGCCCGAAAAGATTCATACTTTTAATTTGGATTAATCCTGGCAGCTGGTTGCGAGCTGTCAGCGAGCACACGGCCCCGTGTCTCGAACGGGGCAAATTCGTGTATTCATCTAGACGTCTTGCAAGCGTCACCGCGACGTCATGTTGTGTTCCTAGAATCGCTCTCGACGCTGAAAAGCTTTGACACGCGAACGCGAGGACACCATGGATGCAATTCATATTGAACGTCTCTGCAAGACGTTCAATAACGGCCGCAAGGCACTCGACTCCATCGACCTGAAGGTTGCTGAAGGCGAAATGATCGCGCTGATTGGTGCATCCGGTTCAGGGAAGTCCACGCTTTTGCGGCACATCGCCGGCTTTACGGCATCGGACCCGGCGCCCTCGCATGTCACGCTGCTCGGCCGGCCGATCCAGCAAAACGGCAAGGTCGCCCGCGAAGTTCGTCGAATCCGCCGGGATGTCGCGTTTGTCTTTCAGCAGTTCAATCTCGTGGGACGTCTCACCGTGCGCACCAATGTGCTGCTTGGCGCGTTGTCGCGGGTGCCGTTGTGGCGACGTCTTATCGGCCGGTTTCCGCGCGTGGAGCATGAGCTTGCGATGGCGTCGCTCAGCGCGATGGGCATTGGAGATCACATCAACGAGCGCGCCAGCACGCTGTCCGGCGGTCAGCAACAGCGCGCCGCGCTCGCGCGTGCGCTGGTGCAGCGAGCGCGCATTGTGCTCGCCGATGAACCTATCGCGTCGCTCGACCCTGAGTCGTCGCGGCGTGTGATGGAGCTGCTTCAGTCGCTGAACGAGGATCACGGTTTGACCGTGGTGGTGTCCTTGCACCAGATCGACGTAGCGATGAAATATTGCGCGCGTACCGTCGCGCTGCGCGACGGCCGCGTGGTGTACGACGGCCCGTCCGCCAGCCTTACGCCCTCCCTTTTGCGCGACCTTTATGGCGCGGCGGCCGAAGAGCTGCTGACCGACTCGGAGAGCTCGGTGCGCGACGTCGAGAAGCTTGCCGAACGTGCCGTGGATCGGGCGTCTGCGCGCCCGGAAGGTGCGTCGGCCCGCTCAGCCGCGTTCGCGTCGGCGTCGGCCACGAGCTCCTGAACTGCCGCTCTCATTGTGCCTTTGAATCTCCCGCTTTGAACACTCCTAAACCTGGACTTATTCGATGAAATCAGCCCGTTTTCTTCTGGCCGGTGTGGCCCTTGCTGCCTGTTTTGTCACGCAGGCGGTACGCGCTGAAACGCTTAACCTGGGCATTATTTCGACCGACAATTCGTCCGCGCTCAAGCAGCGCTGGCAGCCGCTGATCGACGACCTCAACAAACAGACCGGTCTCGACGTCAAGCCGTTCTTCGCAACCGACTATGCCGGCATTATCGAAGGCATGCGCTTTAATAAAGTGCAGATCGGCTACTTTGGCAACGCCTCCGCGATCGAAGCGGTGGATCGCGGCAATGGCGAAGTGTTCGCGAAGGTGAAGTACAAGAGCGGCGAAGCGGGTTATTACTCGCTGCTGATCACGAACGTGAACAGCAAGTGGAAGACCGTCGACCAGGTGCTAAAAAATACGCACGACATCAACCTCGGTTTCGGCGATCCGAACTCAACCTCGGGCACGCTGGTGCCGTCGTACTACCTGTTCGCGAAGAACGGCATCTCGGTGCGCAGGGACTTCAAGAGCGTGCTGCCGTCGAGCCATGAAGCGAACATGCTTGCTGTGGTGAACAACCGTGTCGACGTGGCGACCAACAACACCGACATGGTCGAGACGCTCAGGCAAAATCACCCTGATCTGCTCAAGCAGGTGCGGATATTGTGGAAGTCGCCGCTGATTCCGTCGGACCCGCTGGTATGGCGTCGTGACCTGCCGCAAGCGACCAAGGACAAGCTGCGTAACTTCTTCGATCACTACGCGCAAAGCGATCCGCGCGAACAAGCGATCATGGCGGGTATCACGGGCCTGTCGGGCTTCACGGATTCCACCGATGCGCAGCTCATCTCGATCCGTCAAATGGCCTTGTTCCAAAAGAAGCAGCAGGTTCAGAACGACGAACATATGTCCGACTCGGACAAGAAATCGCAGATCGCGGCGCTCGATCAGAAGCTCGCGCAACTGGATAGCGTGGCGGCGAAGTGAAACACAACGCCAACGCCTTTTCTCTCGACAGCGCGCGAGAGGGTTCGCTGCCGCTGAAGCTCGAACTAGGGCAGCCCAAGCGAAGCTGGTTGTCCATGTTCGGATGGTTAGTGGTAGTGGCGGTTCTCGGCCTGTCCTGGCGCAGCGCCGACATGCGGCCACTCGATCTCTTCAGCGACTCCGGCAACATGCTGCAGTTCGGCAAGGACTTCTTCCCGCCGGACTTCGCCGACTGGCGCACCTACGTTCACGAGATGATCGTCACGCTGGCGGTGGCTGTATGGGGCACGGCGCTCGCGCTGGTGTGTGCGGTACCGTGCGGCCTGCTGTCGGCATCGAACATTGCACCGATGTGGATCGTCCAGCCCGTGCGTCGCGTGATGGATTCATGCCGCGCGATCAATGAAATGGTCTTCGCGATGCTCTTCATTGTCGCGGTCGGTCTCGGCCCGTTCGCCGGTGTGCTCGCGCTGTGGGTGCATACAACCGGCGTGCTGGCGAAGCTGTTCGCCGAAGCGGTTGAAGCCATTGACGCACGGCCGGCGGAAGGCGTGCGCGCAACGGGGGCAAGCAGTCTTGATGAAGTGCTGTACGGGGTTCTGCCGCAGGTTTTGCCGCTATGGATCTCCTACGCGCTGTACCGTTTCGAATCGAACGTACGCTCGGCGATGGTGGTCGGCATGGTCGGTGCAGGCGGGATTGGCGTTGTGCTATACGAAGCGATTCGCTCGTTTAATTATGCGCAAACGTCGGCCGTGCTGCTGATGGTGATCGTGATCGTCACGCTGATCGACCTGGGGTCCGCGTGGCTTCGTGAGCGTGTGATCTGAGTGTGTTGGCGGGCTCATGCCGGCCAGTTCTTTTTTTACTGCGGTTGACTGATCGTCGCCAGTAGTTGCTGACCCGCTTCGGACAGCAAACCCGAATTATCGATGCTGACAAGACGCGCCTGCTTAGGAAGCGACATGACGGGCTGGCGCGCAAGCCGTGCTTCCATCTGTCGCGAATCTTCGCGGCCGCGCCGCTTGAGCCGCGCTGCCAGAACCGTAGGACTTGCGTGGATGTGGACAAACTGCGTGAACGGATAACGTTCGTGCGCAGCCAATGCATGTTGGCGCGATCCGTTCACCACCACCGGCAACCCGCGCGCGAGCCAGGCATCGATCTCAACGCCAATGCCGTAGTGCAGTCCGAGACTCTCCCAATGCATCGAAAAAACGCCGCTGGCCAGACGCGCGGCGAATTCCTCGTGGCTTAGCGCGACATGATTTTCGCCATCGGAAACGGGACGCGTGATGTAGCGATGCGCGAACATAACCTGCGCGCCGATGCGCTCACGAACGAAGCCGAGCAAGGAGTCCTTGCCGGCACCCGACGGTCCCATTACGTAGATCAGCCGACCGGTTTCGATGCTCATTCAAAGGCCTCGGAGCGGGCATTCCCGAAGGGCAGGCGCTGCCATAATGTGAACGGCGCACCCGGTTGCGGTTGAACAAAGAGCGCCGCCCCATAGAAAGGAAGAGCCCCAAGTGTTTCAGCGCGGGTTTGCCACAGCGAGACAATGGCTGCACGCACGGACGCTGAATCAAGTGCATCGGAAAGCGTCATGTGGAAGCGGAATTCATCGAGCACATAGGGGTAGCCCCATTCATGCAAGAGGGTCTGCTGCCGCTCGCTCAAGTCTGAAGCGAGGCGTCGTTCGGCATCTTCTGCCGAAGCACGTGCACGCAGCGAGTTGAGTGCGTACAGCGCGCTTGCAGCAACGCGGCGGATGGATTCGTCGTCATCTGTACGCGTGGCCCGCAACGCGACGAAGCGGCCCATCTCGACGGCGGAGAGAGGTGCATCGAACCGGGTAACGTGGCTGGCCCACTCGCGCGCCTCCGACAACACCTGCTGCGGCGTAACACCCTCGGCAGTATGAAAAGGCGCGACGAGCGTTCCGTGCCAGCCATATCGGCGTGGTGAGCCGGTCAGCGCGGCAACGGTCTGCCCGAGTGCGGCAATGGCGGCTTCCTCGGGCGTCTCAATCGAACGCCCTGTCTCGGCATCACGGCCAAGCCATTCGCAGCCTGCACGCCACCACGCGGAAGATGCCGCGGGTGCATAGTAAAGCGCGATGCGCGAAGCAGGCGTCCAGGCATCCAGGACGGTGTCGTTCGCTTCGCCGCTCATATACCGTCCTCGACCAGCAATTGCACCCGGTCGGCGGCGAAGTGCGTGATGCCGTACTTGATGGGCACGCCGGCTTCATCGACGTCCACGCTTTCAACCCACATCACCGGTTGCGCGCGATTGATCTGCAAGCGCCGCGCGACGTCCGAGCTGGGCAGGATGCAGCCGATACGGCTCCACTTACGCGTGTAATCGACCACGCCGAATTCCACCAGCGCGGCGCTGACACCTTCCACGCCAGCCAGAATGGCGGGCAGGTCGGTGAAACGCATGGCGGGAAACCAGCTGCGTGCATAGGTCAGCGGCACGTCGTCGGAATCATGCCGCGTCTCGATCTCGTACACGAAAGTCCCTGCGCGAAGGGAGAGCGCTTTCGCGGTCACCGGATCAGCCTTTACTTTCGCGCTGGACAGGACCACGCCCACGGACGCCTGGTTGTTGCGCCGGAGGTTTTCGGTGAAGCGCGTGCGGCGCCCGATCTGATAGTCGATCGCACCGGGCTGCACGAACGTGCCGCGCCCTTGTTCGACGCTGACCAGTCCGGTGGCCGCCAGGCGCAGCATTGCCCGGCGGACCGTGTGCCGGTTGACGTCGAAACGCCGGGCCAGCTCGGCCTCGCTCGGCAGGCGGCCATCTTCGCCGAAACTCTTCGCCGTAATCTCCGCCGAAAGAATCTGTTCGATCTGACGCCATACCGCGACGCCCGCGCCGCGTTCCACGGCCAGGCCCGGCGTGCCAGTTTCGTTAGATGTCATGTCGCTGTCATTCCTGTCGGTTTGAATATCGTTTTCGGCATTGTAGTGCGCCGCCGATGGCGAAAATGTGAAAGCAGGGCGCTTGCGAACAATATTTATCCGGTTGCACAAACGTCTAGACGACCGGATGACTATTCTAGTAGCGTTGAGGCTGGACAGAATGATGAAATCACGGACGCGGCTTGAAGCAAGCGCCCTTTATTGACGAGGTAAGACCATGAGTACATCTGCGCAGACGCCCGCGCCTTCCGGTCCCGCCACGCGGCGGGAGTGGCTGGCCATCCTGGCGCGCACGCCACGGGCCTGCATGAAAGACGCGCTTGATGCGGCGCTGGACGGTGCGTCGCCGCCTGAATTCGACTGGCTGCGCGCACCCGATATCGGTCTCGCGATGGTGCGCGGACGGGTTGGCGGCAGCGGCGACGCGTTCAATCTGGGCGAAGTGACGGTGACGCGTGCCACGCTTCGGCTGCGGGCAGGCGAGGGCCATTCTGCGATACCCGCGGTCGGCATGGCGGTTCATATGGGGCGCGACAAGGAGCGAGCGACGCTCGCCGCGCTGGCGGACGCGCTGCTTCAAACACCTGCATTCGAAGCCCGGATGCAAGAGCACTTGCTGGCGCCGCTCGCGGCGCGCATCGCTGAAAACCGGGCGCAAAAACAGGCTCGCGCCGCAGGTACCAAGGTGGAATTCTTTACGATGGTAAGGGGCGATTGATGTTACCTGACAAGCTTTCAAACAACTTGCGCGGGCCGGACGTCACGAGCATGGACCTCGCGACCCTGACTCCCGGTTTCAACGACACCGTCCATGATTCGCAAGGCGTGTTCCGTGCGTTGCTCGACGCGCTGTCGCGGCCCGGGAAGATTGTTTCGATCGACGCCGTGTTACCCAGCCTCGAGCAGGACGGCGGCGCGGCCGCGGCCCACGTGCCCATGGCCGCGTTCGCTGCGCTGCTCGCATTGGCCGACTATTCGACGCCCGTGCTGCTGCAACATGAGCATCGGGGCTTGAGCGACGCGCTGCGTTTTCATACCGGTGCGCCGCTGACGAACGATCACGCGCAAGCGGTCTTCGCCTATCTGCACGATGCGCAGTCGTTACCGCCGCTGGATGCATTTTCGCTGGGTGATCCGGAGACACCGGAGAGCGCGGCCATGTTGTTCATCCGCGTGGACTCGCTTAACGAGGGCCCGCGAATGACATGGCGCGGCCCCGGCATTCGCGATTCTCAGGCGGTCCATATCGCCGGCGTAGCACCTTCTTTCTGGCATGAGCGCACGTTACTGGCGAGCCAGTTTCCTTGCGGTATCGACTGTTATTTCGTGCACGGCGGATCGGTCATCGGGCTGCCGCGCACCACTCGCGTGGAGGTGGCCTGATGTACGTTGCAGTCAAAGGCGGTCAACGCGCGATCGAACGTTCATGGGACTTACTCGCAGCCAACCGGCGCGGCGATGAAGCTATCGCGGAACTCACTGTCGACCAGATTCGCGAGCAGCTTGGGCTGGCGGTTGCCCGGGTGATGACCGAAGGGTCAGTCTACGACGAAGAGCTTGCTGCACTGGCGATCAAGCAGGCAGCCGGAGATCTGGTGGAAGCCATTTTCCTGCTGCGGGCGTATCGCACGACGCTGCCGCGCTTCGGTTATACGGTGCCGCTCGACACGGAAAACATGCTGGCGGAGCGGCGCATTTCAGCTGCGTTCAAGGACATTCCGGGCGGACAGATGCTCGGCGGCACGTACGACTATACGCAGCGTCTGCTTGATTTCAGCTTACTTGCGGAAGGCGGTCCGCGCGCGTCCAACGTCGGCAGCTCAAAGAAGATTGCACCTGAGCAGGAAGCCATGCCGCGTGTGCTTGCCCTCCTCGACAAGGAAGGGTTGATCGAGCAGGAAAAGATCCACGCGGACGCGCCCGAACCCGGCGATCTCTCGCGTGAGCCGTTGATGTTCCCAGTCGCGCGGCCGGTTCGTTTGCAGAACCTTGCCCGCGCCGATGAAGGTTTCCTGCTCGCCGTCGGCTATGCAACGCAGCGCGGATATGCAAACTCGCATCCGTTCGCCGGCGAGATTCGCTACGGCGAAGTCGCCGTCGAACTGGAGCTTGAAGAGTTGGGATTCGCGGTGGAGATTGGCGATATCGACATCACCGAGTGCCAGATGATCAATCAGTTCGCGGGCAGCGGCGACGTGCCGCCCACCTTCACGCAAGGGTATGGCCTCGCCTTTGGTCACTCGGAGCGTAAGGCCATGGCGATGGCGCTGGTCGACCGTGCATTGCGCGCGCAAGAACTTGGCGAGACCGTTTCATCGCCGACGCAAGACGCGGAATTCGTGCTCTATCACAGCGACAACGTGGAGGCATCGGGCTTCGTGCAGCATCTGAAATTGCCGCACTATGTGGACTTCCAGTCCGAACTCGAATTGCTGCGACGCCTGCGTGCGGGCATCGAGAAACAAGCGCAACGTGAACAGGCTGCTCAGGAAAAACATCAAGCGCATGAACCGCAACCCGAGCCCAGCGAGGAGAACGCCGCATGAACGCGCGTACTGAAGAAAGTGCCATGGCTGAAGGCTATAACTTCGCCTACCTCGATGAACAAACCAAACGCATGATCCGTCGCGCGCTGCTGAAGGCCGTGGCCGTGCCGGGTCACCAGGTGCCGTTTGCATCGCGGGAAATGCCCTTGCCGTATGGCTGGGGAACGGGTGGCTTGCAGGTTACGTCGGCGATCATCGGACGCAGCGACACGCTGAAGGTGATCGACCAGGGATCGGACGAAACCACTAACGCCGTGAATATTCGCCGCTTCTTTGCGCGCACGGCGGGTGTTGCGACCACCACGCGCACGGTGGATGCATCGATTATCCAGACGCGTCACCGGATTCCGGAAACGCCGCTGACAGAAGCGCAGATCCTGGTGTATCAAGTGCCAATGCCCGAGCCGCTATTCAGGCTCGAACCGCGCGTCACCGAGAGCCGCAAGCTCCACGCGCTGGCGGACTATGGGCTGATCAACGTGAAGTATTACGAGGACATCGTGCAGCACGGCAGCATTGCGACCACCTACGACTACCCGGTGCTCGTGAACGATCGATATCTCACGTCGCCATCGCCCATCCCGAAGTTCGATAACCCGAAGATGCACATGAACCCTGCGCTGCAACTTTTCGGCGCGGGGCGCGAACGCCGCATCTACGCGATTCCGCCTTATACGAAGGTACGGAGTCTCGATTTCGAGGATCATCCGTTCACCATCCAGCAATGGAATCACGATTGCGCGTTGTGCGGTTCGCGTGAGAGTTTCCTCGACGAGATGATTGTGGACGACGCGGGTGCACGCATGTTCGTGTGTTCGGACAGCGACTACTGCCAAGAACGCCGCGCAGGTCAGGAGAAAGCATGAACTTATCCACACCCGCACTCCCTCTGCTCACCGGCCGCGGACTGACGAAGCGCTACGACGGCAGCGGCGGCTGTGTCGACGTGGACATCGACATCTATCCGGGCGAAGTGCTTTGCATTGTCGGCGAATCCGGTTCCGGAAAATCCACGCTGTTGAATGCGCTGGCGCTGCGAACTCCCGTGAACGATGGCGCGTTGCACTATCGCACCGTCGAAAATGACGTGCTCGATCTGTTCACGTTGCCCATGGCGCGCAGCCGGATGCTGGCGCGTGCCGACTGGGGTTTTGTCCACCAGAACGCACGGGACGGACTGCGTCACGGCGTGTCGGCGGGGGCGAATATCGGCGAGCCGTTGATGGCGAACGGGGCACGCCACTATGGACGTCTGCGTGAAACAGCCTCGGACTGGATGAATCAGGTTGAACTGGACGCCACACGTATTGACGAATTGCCGTCCGCGTTTTCAGGCGGCATGCAGCAGCGGCTTCAGATAGCGCGCAACCTTGTCACGAAGCCGCGCCTTGTATTCATGGACGAGCCCACAGCGGGGCTGGATGTGTCAGTGCAGGCGCGGCTGCTGGACCTGCTTCGCACGCTGACCGCCAAGCTTCATCTTGCTGCCCTGATTGTCACGCATGATATTGGTGTGGCGCGTTTGCTCGCGCATCGTCTGATGGTGATGAAGGACGGGCGAGTGGTCGAGAGCGGACTGACCGACCAGGTGCTCGATGACCCGCAACATCCCTATACACAGACGTTGGTTGCGTCCGTGCTGCCCGTTTGAGGTACGAGAATGAATGCCAAGGCTGATCTTTCCAATGAACTTGCGTTTGCCGAACGCGCGACGCTGATGCTGCGCGCACGGGGCGTCGAGAAGACCTTTACGCTGCATCAGCAGGGTGGCGTGCGTATTGCTGCGTTGAGCGGTGTGTCGCTCGATGTGGAACGCGGCGAGTGTGTCGTGTTGTCGGGGCCTTCGGGTGCCGGCAAGAGCACGTTGCTGCGCTGCACGTACGGTAACTATCTGCTCACGCGTGGCACGGTTGCCATCCGCGACGAAAGCCAGTCATCGCAATACCTTTCGCTATCCGATGCATTGCCACACGATGTAATCCGTTTGCGCCGCACTACCATGGGTTATGTGAGCCAGTTTTTGCGCGCTATCCCGCGGGTGTCGTCGCTCGATCTCGTGAGCGAACCACTGATCTCACGCGGCATGGATGAAGAACAAGCGCGGGCACGTGCGGGCGCTTTGCTTGAACGCCTCAACGTGGCGCGGCGGTTGTGGACGCTTGCCCCCGCCACGTTCTCTGGCGGTGAACAACAACGTATCAACATCGCGCGCGGTCTGATTGTCGAACAGCCTCTTCTGCTGCTCGACGAACCCACGGCGTCGCTCGATGCCGAGAACCGGCAGGTGGTCGCTGACCTGATCGTGGAAGCACGCGAGCGGGGCGCGGCAATTGTCGGTATTTTCCATGATGAGGACACGCGTGAACGTGTGGCGACTCGTCTGATCCAACTCAACGCTCCCGCCGGGCAAGTGGACCCGGCGACAACAGCGACCACGGCATCATCGATTACGGAAACCTTGCAGACATGCTGATCAAAAACGCGCGCATTGTCACTCGCGATGAAGAGTTCACAGGCGTAGTACGAGCCGCCGGCGGCCGCATTACTGAAGTAGCGCCCGGCACGACATCGGTTGCGGAAGCGGAAGACTGGGGCGGTGATTATCTGTTGCCCGGACTCGTTGAACTGCATACCGACAACATCGAAAAGCATATTGCGCCGCGACCCGGCGTGGTATGGAATCACGACGCCGCCATCCTCGTGCACGATGCCCAGGTTGCAACGGCCGGTATCACGACGGTCTTCGATGCACTCGGCATTGGCTCGCGCGGGGGCGTGGGCGTACGCGGCAAGGAAATACAGACCAACTGCGCACGCTCGATCGAGCGGCTGACAGCCAGCGGCATGCTGCGCGTCGATCACTTCCTGCATCTGCGATGCGAAATTGCGGCAGCAGATGTACTCGATGTATTCGACGGACTGGTTTCGCATTCGTTGCTACGTCTCGTCTCCGTGATGGACCATACGCCGGGCCAGCGCCAGTGGCACGATCCGGTGCAATGGCGCAAATATCAGGAGCGCCACGGCAAGTGGAGCGATGAACACGCGAGCACCGTGTTGAGCGAATTGACTAGCGACCAGGAGCGATACGCGCGGGTTCATCGCAACGAGATCGTGGCGCGTTGCAAGGCGCTTGGCCTGCCGCTCGCGAGTCACGACGACACTTCTGTCGAGCACGTGCTGGAAGCCGTGGAAGACGGTATTGTCCTTGCCGAATTTCCCACGACTCTGGCGGCTGCCCAGGCGGCAAGGGACCACGGCATTGCGACGATCATGGGTGCGCCGAACGTCGTGCGGGGCGGCTCGCACTCGGGCAACGTATCCGCGCTCGAGATGGCACGCGCGGGGCTGCTCGACATCTTGTCGTCGGACTACGTGCCATCGAGTTTGCTGACCGCCACGTTCGAACTCGTCGACAAGGCCGGCTGGTCGCTGCCTCAGGCTATTCGCACGATATCGTCGGCGCCGGCCAAAGCAGCGGGTCTGACGGATCGCGGCGCGGTTGCGCTGGGTCTCAGGGCTGATTTCGTACGGGTCGCCATGGCAGATCGCTTGCCGGTTCCGCGGTCTACGTTCCTGGAAGGGCAACGGGTGGCGTAACTGTCGGCAGGGGGCGCGTCGTCCCTGAACGACGACGCGTGCTCGACGCATAACAACGCCAAGGCGCGCCTAAACCACGCTTGATTGAAAAGCAATTGTTGACCCCGCACGCCTGGACCACACGGCATTCTGTCGAGCCGGCGTTTTGTTCCGGGTATGGGGCACAGCACCCCGTCAAATAGCCTCGTACTTGTGCGAGTGACCATCACTGCGCGTTAAGTAAAACAAAATCCCCGCTTCAGAAATCACGACTTCGCGAAACGGGCAGACGGGTTCATAGTTGCATTCACTGCAACGCTGCTGATCGACCCTGCTGCCACGTACAACGAGAGACGCCATCGTGCCCGAAGTGCCCGACTCAACTAATCCGACTGCTCCAACCGAAGATTTCAACGACTGGCTGGACAAAACGCAAGTTGTCCACGACGTCATCACTGCGTTCCCGCTCGCGGCAATGGCCGCTACGCTGAATCGCAAACCAGAGACGAAAAATGTGCCGCCGTTATGGCACTGGCTCTATTTTTTACCGATTTCGCCCCTGTCTGAGACCGGTCCCGACGGTCACCCGAAGCGCGGCGGCTTCTTGCCGCCCGTGCCGCTGCCGCGCCGCATGTGGGCGGGCGGACGCCTGACATTTCACGCACCGCTGATGGTTGGCGAACAGGCGACACGCACGTCGACCATTGTGGATATCGAAGACAAGACGGGTCGTACCGGCCGGCTCGTGTTCGTGACGGTGCAGCATGAAATTGAAGTGGACGGTGCGCTCAAAATTGAAGAGGAGCACGATATTGTCTATCGCGACGAACCCGCTCCCGATGCTTCCAATGCACCGAAAAAAGAGCCGGCCAAAGCACCCGTCGATGAATCCTTCAGCCGGGAAATTCCGACTGACCCGGTGTTGCTGTTCCGCTACTCGGCGCTGACTTTCAACGGTCACCGGATTCATTACGATCACCCATACATTACGCAGGAAGAAGGGTATCCGGGCCTGATCGTCCATGGTCCGTTGATCGCGACATTGCTCGTGGAACTCGTGCGCCGCGAGTTGCCCGATGCGAACATCGCGAGCTTCGCGTTCCGGGCGCTGCGCCCGACCTTCGCGCCCAATCCGTTCACCGTGTGCGGCAAACCGTCGGAGGATGGCCGAACGATCGAGTTATGGGCCAAAGACCATGATGGTTGCCTGACGATGCGCGCTACCGCTACGCTCGCCTGAAACTGAAAATCAAATCTAAAAAGCCCTTATGCAGACCACTCACTCCGATCAGTTCCAGGACATTCGGGAAGCCGTTCGCGATCTGTGCCAGCAATTTTCCGGCGGCTACTTTCGCAAGATAGATGAAGCGCGTGGTTATCCGGAAACCTTCGTCGATGCGCTGACAAAGGCCGGCTGGCTTGCCGCATTGATTCCGCAGGAATATGGCGGTTCGGGACTGGGCTTGACGGAAGCGTCGGTGATCATGGAGGAGATCAATCGGGCCGGCGGCAACTCCGGTGCGTGCCATGGTCAGATGTACAACATGGGCACGTTGCTGCGGCATGGCTCGGCGCAACAGAAAGAGCGCTATTTGCCGCAGATTGCGAGCGGTGACTTGCGTCTCCAGTCGATGGGCGTCACCGAGCCGACCACCGGCTCGGACACGACGAAAATCAAGACCACTGCGGAGCGCCGCGGCGACCGCTATGTCATCAACGGCCAGAAAGTATGGATCTCGCGAGTGCAGCATTCCGACCTGATGATCCTGCTGGCCCGAACAACCCCGCTCGCCGATGTCAAACGCAAGTCCGAAGGCATGTCCATTTTCATCGTCGACTTGCGCGAGGCGATCGGACACGGCATGACCGTGCAGCCGATCCTGAACATGGTCAATCACGAGACCAATGAGCTCTTCTTCGACAACCTGGAAATTCCCGCAGAAAACCTGATCGGCGAAGAAGGTCAAGGGTTCAAATATATCCTCGACGGCCTCAACGCGGAACGTACCCTGATTGCGGCGGAATGTATTGGCGACGGCTACTGGTTCGTCGACAAGGTGACCGCTTATGCGAAGGAGCGCATCGTGTTCGGACGGCCTATCGGGCAGAACCAGGGCGTGCAGTTTCCGATCGCGCGCTCGTTCGTCAACGTGGAAGCGGCGAGCCTGATGCGCTTTGAAGCGGCGCGTCGCTTCGACGCCCACGAACCTTGCGGCGCGCAAGCCAACATGGCGAAGTTGCTGGCGGCCGATGCATCGTGGGAGGCAGCAAACGCATGCCTTCAATTCCACGGCGGCTTCGGGTTCGCCTGCGAATACGATGTCGAACGCAAGTTCCGCGAGACGCGCCTGTATCAGGTGGCGCCTATTTCCACGAACCTGATCCTCTCGTATGTCGCTGAACATATCCTCGGTTTGCCACGCTCGTTCTAAATCATGAGACCACTCGACGGCATCAAAGTCATTACACTGGAACACGCGATTGCCGCGCCGTTCTGCACGCGCCAGCTTGCCGATCTGGGCGCACGCGTGATCAAGATCGAGCGGCCGGGAACCGGCGATTTCGCACGCGGTTATGACGAACGTGTCGATGGGCTTGCGTCGCATTTCGTCTGGACGAACCGCTCGAAGGAAAGCCTGTCACTCGATGTCAAGCAACCCGAAGCGGCGAAGATTCTCGATACCCTTGTCGCCGATGCCGACGTGCTCGTGCAAAACCTTGCACCCGGCGCGGCGGACCGGCTCGGGCTTGGCTACGACACATTGAGCGTGAAATACCCGAAGCTGATTGTCTGCGATATCTCGGGCTACGGCGCTGACGGTCCGTATCGGGACAAGAAGGCGTATGACTTGCTGATCCAGAGTGAATCCGGATTCCTGTCGATTACCGGTTCACCCGGCGAGCCGGCAAAAGCAGGTTGCTCGATCGCCGATATCGCTGCCGGCATGTACGCCTACTCGAACATCCTGAGCGCATTGATTTTGCGCGGACGCACCGGCAAGGGCTGCCGGATCGATGTTTCGATGCTCGAAAGCATGGTCGAGTGGATGGGTTATCCGTTGTACTACGCAATCGGTGACCAAAGTCCGCCGGCTTTATCCGGCGCATCGCACGCGACCATCTATCCGTACGGCCCGTTTCTGGCGGGAGATGGAAAGACGATCATGCTGGGTTTGCAGAACGAACGTGAATGGAAAGTGTTCTGCGAGCGCGTGCTTGAACAGCCGTCGCTTGCCGCCGATCCGCGCTTCGACGCGAACTCGAAACGATCAGCATCACGCGATGCCTTGCGAGCGCTGATCGTCGCGGCGTTCAGCAAATTGACCGCAGCCGAGGTTTTGCAGCGGCTCGACGCCGCCGGCATTGCCAACGCGCAGATGAACACGCTGGCTGATGTCTGGGCGCACCCGCAACTCGAGTCGCGTGGCCGCTGGCGTGAGGTGGGGACATCGGCGGGACCGATTCCCGCGTTGTTGCCGCCGGGCACGCCGAACGGTTTCGAACCGCGCATGGACGCGGTTCCGGCGCTGGGCGAACATACCGACGCCATCCTGCGAGAGCTCGGCTATGAAGCCTCGCAGATCCAGGCGTTGCGCGTAACGGGCACCATCTAAACTCTTCAGGCAATCACAACGATGACCGATCATTCCAGCCGGACGCTCGCGACGTTCGCGGCATCACTTCACTTCGACGATATTCCGCAGCACGTCGTGGAGCGCGCGGTGAACTTGTACGTCGACTGGCTTGGGTCGGCGCTCGGAGGCAAGGGCGCGCGGCCGGTCGAAAGCATTGCGTTATTTGCGAGCATGGCGGGTGCCGCGAACGGCAACGGGCAAGCCGAAGTGCTGATCGACCGCACCCGCGCAACACCGTATTTCGCCGCGATGGTGAACGCCGCCGCCTCGCATTTCGTGGAACAGGACGACGTGCACAACGGCTCCGTCTTTCATCCGGCAACCGTGGTGTTTCCTGTCGCGCTGGCATTGGCGCAGGCGGCGCATGCGTCGGGCCGAGACTTTATCGCCGCCGTGGTAGCAGGATACGAAGTGGGGATACGCATCGGCGAATTTCTCGGGCGTTCCCACTACAAGGTCTTTCATACGACGGGTACAGCAGGGACCGTGGCGGCGGCTGCCGCGGCGGGACGGATGCTCGGGTTGTCGCCGGTGCAGATGCTTGACGCGTTTGGTTCGGCTGGTACGCAGGCGAGCGGCCTGTGGGAATTCTTGCGTGACGCCGCCGATTCCAAACAGCTTCATACGGCCATGGCGGCTGCCAACGGTTTGATGGCGGCAACGCTGGCCGCCGATGGCTTCAAGGGCGCCACGCGCATCCTGGAGGGCGAGAAGGGCATGGCGGCAGGCATGTCCACCGACGCCGACCCGTCCCGCCTCACCGACCGCCTGGTCGAACGTTGGGCGCTCACCGAAACCTCATTCAAGTATCACGCTGCGTGTCGCCACACTCATCCCGCCGCCGACGCGCTGCTCGCGGTAATGGCGGAGCATGGCCTCAAGCCGCAAGACATCGAGCGCGTGACGGCGCGCGTGCATCAAGGTGCAATCGACGTGCTCGGCGCGGTGACCGTGCCCACGACGGTTCATCAGGCCAAGTTCAACATGGGTACCGTGCTGGCGCTGGTCGCGTATCACGGTTATGCGGGGGTGACCGAGTTCGAAGAAAACTATGCCGCTACGCGCATTATCGATTTTCGCAGCCAGGTGGAGATGGTCTTCGACGAAGAAGTTGACCGCGCTTATCCCGCGCGCTGGATCGGCAAGGTGACGGTGCACACGCGCGATGGCCGCGAACTGACCGGGCGTGTCGATGAACCAAAGGGAGACCCCGGTAACACGCTCTCGCGCGATGAGATTGCCATGAAGTTTCGCCGGCTTGCCGAATTTTCAGGCGCTGCGTCAGATGAGGAAGCATCGCGTTTGCTCGATGCGGCGTGGGGCATTGCGTCGGAGACACGCATTGGTTCGCTGTTTGAAGTGGATGTGCGGGCATGAGCGAGCGTTCTTATTTGTTCGTGCCGGGGAATCGTCCCGAGCGCTTCGAGAAGGCTCGCGCGAGCGGTGCCGACGCAGTGATCTTCGATCTGGAAGACGCGGTTCAGCCGCAAGAAAAATCGGTCGCCCGCGAGACGGTGCGCGCGCATCTGGATGCAGACCGTCCTGCGTTCGTGCGCATCAATGCAGCAGATACCGAGTGGTTCGCCAACGATGCAGTGGCGATCGCCAATCATCCGGGCGTGGCGGGCATCGTATTGCCAAAGGCTGAAACGCGTGAGCAGATAGAGACGGTGCTGGCGCATGCGCATCCGTCGCTGACCATCCTGCCGATCGTGGAAACCGCACGCGGATTCGCTAACCTTGCGCTGTTATGCGCGACGCCGCGCGTGAAGCGCATTGTGTTCGGCACGCTGGATTTTCAGATCGACCTGAACATCGAGGGCGACGCCGAGGAACTCGATATGTTTCGCTCGCAGATCGTGCTCGCGTCAAGATTGGCCGGCCTGGCCACGCCGGTCGATGGCGTCTCGACCGTGCTGGACGATTCCGCATTCATCGAGTCTGAAGCACGGCGCGCCCGTCGTTTCGGTTTCGGCGCGAAGCTCTGCATTCATCCGAAGCAGGTCGACGCCGTGCATCGCGCGTATGCGTGGACGGACGCGGAGCTGGCGTGGGCGAAACGTGTGCTGCAAGCGGTGGAGGCAAGCGGCGGCGCTGCGGTGGCCGTCGATGGAAAGATGGTCGACATGCCGGTGATCCTGAAAGCACGGCGAATAATGGACGCGCACCCGTAGCAAATTTTGCTTTGTTGGAGATGCGCTTCGTGGTCCGTTAAGATTGCAGTCCCGGTTCATTTCCGCGACCGCTATGCGGACTTCCGCCCGCCGCCAATATGCATTTCGATTTCGTCGATCTGACGCTCATTGTCAATCTGGCCGACACCAGGAACCTCGCACGCGCTGCCGAGCGCTGCCATATCTCGCCGCCCGCGGCGAGCAACCGTATCAAGAACCTTGAAGAGCAACTCGGTTTCAAGCTGCTGTACCGCACAAGTCACGGTATGACGCTGACCCCGGCGGGTGAGGCGTTTGTGCATCATGCGCGCCTGGTGCAGGAGCGCGTGGAGCATCTGGCCGGCGACATGCAAGAGTACGGCGAGGGCATCAAGGGCCATGTGCGGATCTGGGCCAACACCACCGCGATCAGCGAATTCCTCCCTTCGGTGCTGAGCGCTTTTCTGCGTGACCACCCGGATATCAATATCGACTTGCGTGAAGTGCTAAGCGGAGAGATCGTCAAAGGCGTAGCGGAGAGTGCGACGGATATTGGCATCGTGGCGGGTAACGTGCATGCCGATCATCTTGAAATGCTGCCTTATCGCGATGACCGGCTTGTGCTGGTGACGTCGCTGGATCATCCGTTAGCGGGCGAAAAATCAGTCGATTTCGCTCAGACGCTGAACGACAATTTCGTCGGATTGCCAACGACCAGCGCGATCCATGCGTTCATTGTCACCGCTGCAAACGCGCTGGGCGCGCGCCTGAAACTGCGTATCCAGGTAGGCAATTTTGAAGCCGCATGCCGGATGATCGAACTGGGTGTTGGCATCGGCATCGTTCCTGAGTCGGTGGCAATACGCCACGGCAAGACCTTGAAAATCCACATGATTCGATTGAACGATCCCTGGGCCGAACGCAAGCTCAAGATCTGCGTGCGCAGTATGAAAGACCTGCCGCCGCTCGCACGCGCGTTGGTTGACCGGCTGACGAGCACGGTGTGAGCGCTGTGTGATCGCGAACCAGCCTTCATGCAGCGCCGGTCAATGCAGCAGCGAGCGCTGCCGGAACGCCTGCGCCGGCTGCTAGCTGCGGTGTTTTATGCCAGTCCGCGCAACGTTGCAAAGCCTTGCGCAGATCAGCCGTCAAGCCTGTTCCCACCCGCACCCCCGGCTCGATATACAACGACTTGAGTTCGAAAATACCTTGCGTACGATGGGCCTTCGCGTCCACCCGTCCGATCAGGCGCCCGCGATGCAAGATTGGGAGTACGAAGTAACCGTACTTCCGTTTTGCGGCAGGGGTATAACACTCGATCACGTAATCGAATCCGAACAACGTGCTCGCCCGCTTGCGGTCCCAGACCACCGGATCGAATGGTGACAGTACCGTGGTCACCGTGGAAGCAAGGCGGCCGGCGACCACGTCGTCCAGCTTGTCCGCCAGATCGCGATGCACGAACGCGTCGGCCTTCCAGTCCTCGACGCGCACGGGTATCAACTCACCAGCATCGGCCAGCTCATGTAAGGCCGAGGTGTACGGACGGCGCGGCATGCGGTAATAGTCGGCTACCCAGTCGGCCAGGCTAATGCCCAGCGCCCGACAAGCGCGCTTGAGCAGTTCCTGAGAAACGGTTTCGACAGGTGGCAGGTCGCGCGAATCATTCCACTGCGGCAGCACGCGTTCGGTTACATCGTAGATCCGTTGAAAATTGCGTCGCTCGGCGACCATCAACTCGCCGGTTGCGAACAGCACTTCCAGGTGCCGTTTCTCTGGTTTCCAATCCCACCAGCCCGCGCCGTTGCCGCCTTCCCGAGCGAAATCGGCTGAGCGGATAGGGCCGTTCTCACGGATTTGCTCAAGCAGGCGCTCGATGTCGTCACGATATTTCTCATGCCACTCCGCCGCGTATTTCCAGCCCATCCCTACGGGATCGAGCATTCGGTGACGCAACAGACCGTAGTCCTCTATGGGCACCAGGCAGGCCTCGTGCGACCAGTATTCGAACAGGTAACCCTCGGCCAGATGCTCGTCGAGCCATTGCGGTTGATAGTCGCCAACACGGCTGAACAACACAAGATAAGGACTGCGAGCAACCACGTGGATGGTGTCGATCTGCAACTGCGCCATGCGGCGAATAGCGTCCAGCACGTCTGGTTTTGTCGCCTTGCGGCGCGGCGGCGCAAGCAGTCCTTGGGCGATCAGATGCAGGGTACGGGCGGCCGAAAGGGGGATTGTTTCCATGCGGTGGGTTCGTGAGCGGGAGCACGTTGGCCGACTACGTTACCAGAGGACCGGCCAGGACGCGCGACGGCCAAGCACCATTGCAGGATTCGTCGAACATGCCGATGGCCGGGCTTACCTTTCAGTCCCGCATCAGCGCCCGGCGCCCGGTTCGGCGCCGGAGGAACGGGCAGGGAGCACGCCGTGCCCCCTCACGTACCCTTATTCTCGCCGTCATCTAGGCATTTTCCCCTACGTTCAAATCGCTTGACTGCCAAGAAATGGCACCCTACATTTTGATCCTGTTCATACATGTACTTTTTTGAGCGGATAGGTAGGTAACTTGTTCACTGCCGTGGCACTTCCGATATTTTTATCACCGGGGGGGTTATGAAGCTGGGTCGATACGCTGCATGTGCAGCGTTGTTGTCGTGTAGTTATGCCCACGCAGATTCTGGCGTGACGCTCTACGGTATCGTGGACGAATTCTTTCAATACGTGAACACGGGCAATCATTACACCGCAGCCATTGGATCGAGTTCCGAATGGGCCAGCCGTTTTGGACTAAAGGGCTCCGAGGATATCGGCGGCGGCAACAAGGTTAATTTCCAGCTCGAGAATGGCTTTAATCCGAACGACGGCTCATTCGCTTCTACCGGCCAGATGTTCAACCGGCAGGCGTGGGTCGGGTTATCGGGTAATTGGGGTGAGGTGAGACTGGGCCGCCAGAACTCGCCGGTCTTTTACGATCAGGGTTATCTGGACGCATTTGGAGCCGCGACTCAAGCGTCCGGATTCAGCAACATGATGACCTACGTTGTGCGCACGAGTAATACCGTCTCGTACCAATCGCCGGTCATCGGAGGCTTGCAGGCAGGCGTCTACGCCGGTTTTGGCGACGCGGGAGGATTGCGCTCGGCAGGATCGGGCTATCAGGCCGACCTTCAATACAACAGTGGGCAGATCGCCGCTACTGTGGCATGGCAGGCTGTGAAAAACGCCAGTAATTCCTCAACCGATACCGCCATGGAAGTGGGCGCTTCTTACACCATCCAGAAGGCCACGATTTACGCCGGTTGGGCCGCGAGCAGATGGACGGATATCAATCTGAACGTGGACGTTTACGGCGTTTCCGGCAAATATCAATTCACGCCGAGTGTATTCGTGGCATTAGGCTATACCGCGTTGCATGATAAAACCGCCGCTGGCAACAATGCGAATCAGATTGCCGCGCTGGCTCAGTATGATCTCTCTAAAAATACCAGCGTATACAGCACGATTTCTTATCTGACCAACCACAATCAGGCGTCTTATACGCTGGCCGGATCGGCGAATTCAGGCTTGCCGCTGGCCTATGCCGGCGCCAATCCGCACGGCATCTCAATCGGCATGTTTCATAAATTCTAGGTGACGTTATCGGTATGACATGTGCAAAACATGTCCATGCATGTCTGCTTCACGAAGAGTCTCCGCAATCGACTGCGCCGCAGTGAAAAACGTTTGAACAATACAGGCGCGTCGAAAGCGGACCTGGTCGCAGCAGGGCAAAAGGCCGATGACCTGATAACCCTCACCGGGTAGTGCTGGATGGGTTTTCAGAAGTAAAATGCGCGCTTACGACTCGTGGAAGCTGGTGTAAATCCAGCGCGGTCGCGCCACTGAGACCGGTTTCATCGCAAACCGGAAGTCAGACCTCGGCGTCGTATCCCTCTTTCCGACTTTGGGGCGCGCACTCCCCGGGAGATAAGCATATGACCGATACTGCCCGCCATCCGGGCATCCAGCCGAGGCGGCATTGCCTTGATTCCCCAGCTTGGTACGCGTTGGCGAGCCACCCTCGCGTCGATAACCCTGTTGCCTGCTTGCCGCGTCTGGCAAGGTCAACGACTCAGGCATGAGCCGGTATTAGCCTCGCGATAAAACCCATTGGTTGCTTCGAGAATATGCCTGACCGCTGTACATGCTCGCAGGATGATCCCTGTCGAAGCGGACTTGTAGCATCGGGTCGTGGCGTCCGCGGCCGGGCAGTGACCCCCTAAAGACCATGGGTCTTGTCATGCCGGCATCCAAAACCGGCATGCTGCATTTTCGTTCGCAGCATGCCTACAGTATTCCCCATAACAAGGTTTTCGCCGTATGAAGTTCCGTCATTTCATCCTCACCTCTGCGCTGACGGTTTCGGCATGGCAGGTTGCACAAGCCGCGGACGATTCGTCGTTGCCGCAACCGGAACAGCTCCCGTCCACTGCCACATTGCCGAACATTGTCGTCACCGGTGACACGCAGCATTTGCCGCAATCGTTCGATCAGCGCTATGCATCTACACAAGTTCTCACCCGCGCGGATCTCGACCGCCTGTCGCCAAGTGACCCGAGCATCACGCAAGCCCTCGCAACACTGCCGGGCGTGACCATTTCACAAAACGGCGGCCCCGGCTCGCTTTCCTCCGTCAGCATCCGTGGTTCATCAGGCAGTCAGGTCGCGGTGTTCATCGATGGTATCCGCGTTGGTTCGTCGACTACGGGACAAGCCGCATGGGCCGATCTGCCGACCTCCGCCTTTGATCGCGTTGAAGTGATTTCAGGGCCGGCGGCCGCTTCATTCGGCGCGGATGCGGTGGGTGGCGTCGTGCAACTCTTCACGAACCACGCAGCCAACCAGCCCAACCAGACCACGATCTCAACAGGCGGCGGGTCGAACAAAACATTCGATACGCAGATCCGCACCTCAGGCAGTATTCCGTCCACGGGACCGCTCTCGGTACTGTCCGGGCTGACTTATTCGCTGGGCCTGCACGACTACAATACTGCGGGAATCGATGCAACCCAGCCTGGCGCTTACGGTCATGAGGATGGCCGCAATCCGTACCATGCTCAGGACGTTGATGCGCGTCTCGGCTATGCGCGCGACAACTGGTCGATCTCCACATTCGCGCTGTATCACCGGTCCGATCTGTCCTACGACAATGCCGGCGGCGACAACCGTCAGCTTGATCATCAACTGACGACTGGCGCTGCATTTCATCTGGACATCACGCCGTACACGCAGTTTGACCAGTCTGTCGGTTACGCCACGGACCGTCAGTTCCTCTACGCGAACGACCCGGCCATTCCGACCGATGAGATCGACTCGACGCGCCTCAGCACATCGACTTCGCTGACCCATCAGGAACGCGGAATCACGCTCTTCAGTCTGCCGGTATCCGGCGAGACCAAGCTCGCGTACGACTTCACCCGTGAACAAGCTTTCCTCCCAGTCGATATTCCCACGGGCCTGCCGACACGCAACGATTCGGCCTTTTCACTCCATCAATCGATGACGCTCGGTGCGTTTTCTTTGTTCCTGGCCGGGCGCCACGAGATCATTCAGGGCCGGTCGGTCAATACCGGCAATGTCGCGCTGGCTTATGCGATCACCCCTGTTTATACGGCGCGCGTTTCGTATGGCAACGCATTCCGGCTTCCGACTTTCAACGACCTCTACTACCCGGGTTTCGGGAATCCGAACCTGCTGCCTGAGCGCAGTGACACGGTCGAAGCAGCACTAGATGCGGCCACGTCATGCGGTACCTTTACGGCCGCTATTTATGACACTCGCGTGCATGACCTCATCACTTATGACTCGGTGACTTTTCTCCCGGTGAACGTAGGGCGCGCGCATATTCAGGGCATCGACCTGTCGTACAAGGGCACGCTTGGCAACTCGACATTTGTCAGTCTCGCAATTGGAATCTTGAATCCGCAGGACGTTACCGACCAGACGTGGCTTAACCGTCGTCCGCGCCAGACCGTCAGCCTGAACGTCGATCACACGTGGGATGAGTTTCATCTGCATGCGCTTAGCACTGGCGTATCCTTGCTTTACGGCGGGTCGACCTACGACGACCAGTTCAACGCAACCTACCTGCCTTCGTACACAATCGTTGGCCTGCGTGCCGCTTACAAGGTCAATTCGCGCCTCACCGTGTCCGCCAATTTGTCCAACCTTTTTAATCGTCAGTACGTGACGGCATACGGCTACAACACGTTGGGGCGGACCGCATTCGGCAAGGTCGCATACACGTTCTAAATGTTTCTATCGTTCCGACTACTTATCATCATCACTTGATCGAGACATGTTCATGAAGCGAATCCTGATCATTGGTATTGGCGCCGGCAACCCCGACTATGTGACGATGCAGGCAGTCAACGCGCTCAACGAAGTCGACGTCTTTTTCGTAATGGACAAGGGCGTTGCCAAGGAAAAGCTGATCGCGTTGCGCAAGGAAATTTGCCGTCGATTCATCAAGGGCAATGACTACCGTTTCGCCGAAGCAACCAGTCCCGAGCGCGCACGGGACGTTGCGAATTATCAGGCGAGCGTCGAGACGCTCAACGATGACAAGGCAGCCGTCTTCGAACAATTGATCTCGGACGCGATGTCCGATGGAGAGTGTGGCGCGTTCCTGACATGGGGCGAACCGGCGTTTTATGACAGCACGATCCGGATCATGGAGTCGATCATCGGGAAGGGCGGTCACGGTCTCGAGTACGAAGTGATACCGGGGATAAGCAGCATCCAGGCGTTGGCAGCACAGCACAAGATACCGTTGAATAGCATTGGAGGGTCGATCGAGATCACAACCGGGAGGCGGATAGCCGAAGGTTTTCCGGACAACGTCGACAGCGTCGTGGTGATGCTGGACGCCGAAAACGCTTACAAGCATTTCGTGGATCAGGACATCGACATTTACTGGGGGGCTTATATCGGCACACCGGATGAAATTCTGGTGTCGGGAAAACTCAAGGACGTAGCCGGGGATATCGAACGGATTCGAGCGGAAGCGCGCCGGGCAAACGGCTGGATCATGGATACGTATCTGATGCGAAGAAACAGGCGTCGCGAGGATAACTAACGATGCTTGCCTTTCTTACTGACTGCTTGGACTTGGCGGGCACCTGCGTCATGTCGATATTGATGAACTCACCGAGGTCCTGGGTCTTGCCGTCCGGCAGGAACTTCTGGCTGGGCGGGAAGGGGTTCGGATCTGCCTGACATGGCCCCCCGATGAAGCGATGGACCGGTGAGCGCAGGATCGCGACACATCTGGGCAGAAACCGGAAAGAATCGCGTACGGGCTCATGGCTACACTGGGCCAGGAGCGGGATGCTGTCGAGGTTGTAACATCGACGCTTCGAAGCGTCCCTGGCAGTACTTTTCGAGCGCAGTTAAAAAGCAAGGAGCAACGTTATGCCTGATACGGATATAGCGCCGGGGGAGGCCGGGCAGCACGACGAGCAAATTCCACCGCGCAAGCTGTTCGAACCCGTAAAGGTGGGATCGTACAACCTTCGTCATCGTGTCGTAATGGCGCCGCTGACGCGTTCGCGCGCGAGCCAGCCAGGCAACATACCGTCCCAGCTCAACGCCTGCTATTACGCGCAGCGCGCAGCGGCCGCGCTCATCATCAGCGAGGCGACGCAGGTGTCGATGCAAGTGCAGGGCTACGCATGGACGCCTGGGATTCATAGCCGCGAGCAGGTCCAGGGCTGGCGGCTCGTGGCGGACACCGTGCACGAGGCGGGCGGGTTGATGTTCATGCAGCTATGGCACGTCGGACGCATATCGCACCCCTCCTTGCAGCCCGATAAAATGCTGCCCGTTGCTCCGTCCGCGGTCGAGCCGAAAGCGGAGGCGTTCATCGAGAACGAGCGCGGCGAAGGCGTCCTCGCGCGCTGCATCACGCCTCGCGCGCTGCAGGGCGAGGAGATGCCGTATCTCGTGCGCCAGTACTCCAGGGGAGCGCGCAACGCCAAGGCTGCCGGTATGGACGGCGTCGAAGTGCACGGAGCAAACGGGTATCTGCTCGATCAGTTTTTGTTGTCCGGCACAAACCGCCGCACGGACGAATACGGCGGGTCGAGCGAGAGTCGGGCAAAGCTGCTGATCGAGGTGATCGAAACGGTTTGCGAAGTGTGGGGGCCGGAAAAGGTCGGCGTACGGCTCTCTCCTCTCGGCACCTTCAACGACATGCAGGACGACGATCCCGAGGCGACCTTTTCTGGTTCTGTCGCAATAAGGATGGAGGGGCAAGCAAAGGCGATATGATATGCAGTGCTTATTTGGCCAACGAGTAAAACTGCTCGGCAGCAGTTTGGCCAGAGCCTGTCATCTGGCCTTTCTTAATCATATGCATGAGTTCGATGCCGCCCAGCAGAATGCGTGCACACCGGAATGTCTTGAAGCCGAGCATGGAGCGAGTGCGCCGTTTGATTGCCCGGTGATCCTGTTCGATCATGTTATTCAAATACTTGTTCTGGCGGATCTTGATCGGCGTGCCGCGCTGGGCGTTCAGCGCTTCAAGCGCGGCCAGGTTTGAGCCACTTTTATCGATCGTTATCGTCTCAGGCTCGCCGTTCTGATCAATCGATTTCTCAAAGTAACGCTGTGCTGCAGTCTTGTCGCGATGGGCTCGTAGCAGGAAATCAACCGTGTGACCCGCCTTGTCTACTGCTCGATACAGATACTTCCACGCTCCCTTGACCTTGATGTACGTCTCATCAACGCGCCAGCTCTTGCCCACCGGGCGCTTGCGGCGACCGAACGCTTTTCCAAGCACTGGCAGCAATTTGATTGCCCAACGATGCACCGTCGAATGGTCGACCTCGATGCCTCGCTCACCCATCATCTCTTCCAGGTTTCGTACACTCAGTCCGTAGGCAACATACCAGCGCACACACATCAGCATCACATCAAACGGATAATGAAAGTGTTTAAACACGTGCGATAAGGCTGGCGTCAGGCTCTGTTTCATCGGGGCAAAGACTTCGTTTTGGCGCCGAACATAATACCGCACCGCCTTATTGCGACAGAACC
>NZ_JBLKRU010000030.1:0-93322 GCF_047608185.1 Caballeronia eucalypticola | reverse complement strand
CGTTGACTCACCATGTCACGAGCTCATCTATCAAAGGCGGCGCTGTCATTGAGTTCCTCGAGCTCATCGCCCTGCAGGGCGATGAGCGTCCGACCGTGGTGGTACTCGACAACGCTTCGATCCATCATGCCATTGAACCTGAAGTGCATGAGCGCTGGCTACGTGAGCATCGCATGCAACTGTTCTATCTGCCGCCATACAGTCCCGAACTCAATCTCATCGAGATCGTCTGGAAGCAGGCCAAATACCATTGGCGTAACTTCGTCACCTGGACGAAGGAAACCATCGACGACGAAGTTCGCAGCCTGCTCGGTGCGTACGGCACCAAATTTCAAATCAATTTCGCCTGAACACTTAACAGCCTGTTCCTGATCGCTCACTTCCATAACGCGATTATCGGTGGCGTGGTGTTCGGGTATCTCGCCGGCTTCACCTACTGGTTCCCGAAGGCGTTCGGTTTCAAGCTGAACGAAACGCTCGGCAAGTGCGCGTTCTGGTGCTGGTTCGTGGGCTTCTGGACTGCGTTCATGCCGCTGTACGTGCTGGGTTTCATGGGCGCGACGCGCCGCATGAATCACTACGACACGCCGGGCTGGCAGCCGTACATGGTCATCGCTTTCGTTGGTGCGTTGATCATCTTGCTGGGCGTTGTGTTCCAGATCGCTCAGGTCGTTGTCAGCGTCGTGAAGCGGAATTCGCCTGCGTACAAAGACGTTACCGGCGACCCGTGGAACGGCCGCACGCTTGAATGGGCGACCAGTTCGCCGCCGCCCGTCTATAACTTCGCAGTCGTGCCGGTGGTCCATGAACTCGACGCCTTCGCACACATGAAGGAACGCGGCCGTACGCGCCTTGCGCGCGAGGATTATCGCGACATCCACATGCCGCGCAATACAAGCGCCGGTTTGGTTATCGGCTTGTTCAGCCTGGCGATTGGTTTTGCGTTGGTCTAGCACATCTGGTGGCTCGCCATCGCGGGTCTGCTGGGCGTGGTTGTCACGCTGATCCTTCGTAGCTACGACGGCGACATCGACTACACCATTTCCGCCCAAACCGTCGCCGGCATGGACGGCACGCCGACGCCCACGACGCCAGCGCGGACGCAAGATCTGCAGGAGGCACTGTAATGTTGCAAAAGACTATCCCACTGGATCTACCGGGATCGCACGATGACCACGGCGCGTCGAATACGGTGCTGGGGTTCTGGGTGTACCTGATGACCGACTGCATTATCTTTGCGTCGCTATTCGCCGTGTTCGCTGTCATGGGCCATCAGTTCGCGGGCGGCCCGACCGGTCAGGACCTGCTCGAGCTTCCGCTCGTCATGCTGGAAACTTCCATCCTGTTGGTGAGCAGCATCACGTTCGGCTTTGGCATGCTAGCCGCTCAGAAGGGCAAGTCGGCTGCGCTGCTGGCGTGGCTCGGCGTTACGTTCCTGCTCGGCGTGGTGTTTATCGCGCTGGAAATCCACGAGTTCAGCACGCTGCTCGCGCAGGGTTACGGCCCTGACCGCAGTGCGTTTTTGTCCGCGTTCTTCACGCTGGTCGCGACGCACGGTTTGCACGTAGCCGTTGGCCTGATCTGGATGGTGGTCCTGGCGGTGCAGGTGATCGGCAACAAGAAGATCACCCCACGCGATCTGACGCGCCTCACGTGTCTCAGCCTTTTCTGGCACTTTCTGGACATCGTGTGGATCTGCGTCTTTACCTTTGTTTATCTGACGAGCGTCGTATAAATGGCAAACGCACATTCAATCGATACCGGCGCGGGCCACGGCAGCGTGCGCTCGTATGTCATTGGCTTCGTCCTGTCGGTCGTGCTGACGGCCGCAGCCTTCGGACTGGTCATGCAGCAGATGTTTGGGCCGACAGAATCGATCATCGCCATCGCGGTGCTCGCATTCATCCAGATCCTCGTGCATCTGGTGTTTTTCCTGCACATGAACACCTCTTCGTCGCAACGATGGAATCTGCTCTCGCTCGCATCCGCCGTGCTGGTGGCGGTGATCCTTATCGGCGGGACGTTGTGGGCGCTCCATAACGTCGGAGCGCACATCATGTCGCGCTGAGTTCGCAGAGAGTCTTTGCTGACTTGACGCATGGCGGCGCTAGAGGGAAACCTCTGGCGCCGCTTTTTTTGTTGGTGGCAGCAGGCCGACGGTCAGGTCCATTCGAGCAGGCAAAGAAAAGCCCGCCGTCTTGCGACGGCGGGCTTTCAGGTTTTCACCAATTCTTCGATACATAGAGCCTGGGCGCCGCCAAAACTCAGCGGCAAACCCAAAGCCCTAAACGCTTAAGCGTACTCGTGCAGCGCCGTGCGCATTTTCTTCATTGCGCTGGCTTCGATCTGACGAATCCGTTCAGCCGACACGCCAAACTCGTCCGCGAGTTCATGCAGCGTCTTGCCGCCCGAGCCGTCGTCTTCCACTTCGAGCCAACGCGCCTGAACGATCCGGCGGCTGCGTTCGTCGAGCGATTCGAGCGCGGTCGACAACCCTTCGCTTTGCAGCTTGTCGAACTGGCGCGACGCCAGCACGTTGGTCGGCTCGTTGTGCGAGTCGGCCAGATACGCGATAGGTGCGTACGATTCCTCGCCGTCGTCGATCTGACCTTCCAGCGCGATGTCGCCGCCGGAAAGACGCGTTTCCATCTCGGAAACTTCCTCGCGCTTCACATTCAGCTCTTTCGCCAGGTTATCGACCTCGTCCGGCGTGAACGCGTTGTGTCCGGTCTTGTGGCTGCGAAGGTTGAAAAACAGCTTGCGCTGCGCCTTCGTGGTCGCCACTTTCACCGTGCGCCAGTTACGCAGGATGTACTCGTGAATCTCAGCCTTGATCCAGTGCATGGCATACGACACCAGCCGCACGTTCTGTTGCGGATCGAAGCGTTTGACGGCTTTCATCAAGCCGATATTGCCTTCCTGAATCAGGTCGGCATGGGGCAGCCCATAACCCAAATAATTGCGGGCAATCGATACCACCAGCCGCAGGTGCGACAGCACGAGCTGACGAGCGGCATCCAGGTTGTCGTTGTCACGGAATTCGGTGGCGTACTGACGTTCTTCCGACGGCGTTAGCATCGGAATCCGGTTGACAGCCGAAATGTAGGCGTCGATGTTGCCGATCTGGCCGGTCAACATGGACGACTGCGCAAACGTCAGCGCACCTGCCGAAGCGGCCTTGGCCGGCGCCGAGTGTCCAGTATTCGGGAGGGTCATCGCATTGGTCACGCTGGTGTGCTCCTTATCAACAAAAAACCCGATGAAAAACCGGGTCTAGCAGGATATTAGCACTCTGCTATTTCGAGTGCTAAAGATTAGAGGGGCGATATGTGGGCAAGTTCCCATACGCTATTAGAATCGTTCCTCCAATAGCTTATAAGCGTTTTCCCTGATTGTTGCAAGATGCGAAACGCTTCCTCCGTCAAACTTACCGAAAGAAATTTGAAAGTTTTCGCACGAATTACCCGTCATTCAGGATTCGACGAAACTTAATTCCGTGTTTTCGCCATTCAGCAGAACTCTTCTGAGCACATTTTTGAGACCGTCTCTAAAATGGCGATTTGCTGCGACTGCGGCACGCCCCGTCTTGTGAGAATCCAGCCCCGGAGTATTCATGCAGAAGAACAAAAGTGTCTGGCAAAAGCGCTTTTCCTACGGTGCCTTGTTTGGTGCGCTCGTTTTGGCTTCGGCCACCGCCCGCGCCGATCAATTCGGTTTGCAGATCGCTGGCGGAGTGGCCGACCACGATGTCCGGAAGGCCGATGTCGGCGCAGTCTGGGATCCCAACTGGACGTGGTGGGAAATCGGCGGTTTCCACTTCACGGTTGTGGGCGAAGCGCACGTGGCCTACTGGGATATCCGCGAAAGCCAGGCATCGCATCCGGGCATCTGGGAATTCGGCTTTACGCCGGTGTTCCGGTTCATCAAGAGCTCGGGATGGATCCGGCCCTACGTGGAAGCGGGCGTTGGCGTGCGACTCCTGTCGCATGTCCGCGAGACCGAGACGCGGACCTTCTCCTCGTCCTTCCAGTTCGCCGATATGGTGGGCGTCGGCGCTCAATTCGGGGCGCACCAGAACTATCAGGCGGGCTTCCGGTTTCAGCATTTATCCAACGCCGGTTTCGAACACCCGAATCCTGGTATAAATTTCAGCCAGATATATTTGCAATACAACTTCTGACGGGGACCGCGTCCATCGGTTCCTCAAGCGCGCGAGGAATCGACGATGCCGGCACAACCCATCGACACGCCCATTGAGGCAATCCGTGAACTCGAGCGCGACCGTTTCCGCGCGATGGTCGACGGTGACGGCGAATTGCTGGACGCGCTGCTGGCGGAAAATGCCAGCTACGTTCATACCAATGGCAAACGCGAGACGAAGCGGCAGTTTATCGATGCCATCACCGCGGGGCGCCGGCGTTATCGGCAGATCGAGATCCAGTCGCAGGAGTTGATGCCGGGCGGGCGGGACACGTGGATCGTGTATGGGCGAGCGTTGCTCGAGATGGAGTCGAAGAACGGCGCGCTGTTGTTTCCGATCGCGTACACCGCCATTCACATTCAAGTCGATGGGCAATGGCAGTTGCTCGCGATGCAGGCAACACGCGTGGCGCTGGATTAGCACCGCTTCGACACCGTTCGGTTGGGCGTCGCGGTTCGGCTGGCGGGCCGGCGCCTTGTGAGCGGCAGCCGTCATGTCGACACCGGTTGTCGTGTTTTATCGCCTGCTTCGCGAGTTTCCCTCTGTCATTCAACTACTCGGCTATGCTTTCCAGAAAAGCTGAAGGTCCTCACGCAGCTACCGCTTCGCTTTCCATTTCCTTGCGCCCTGCCCAGCGCACGCGATTTGCCGCGCTGACGATGGCATCGGCGACTGCCTGAGCCGCGTTCGCATGCACGGCGACGCCGAACCGCATCGCTTGATCGCCAATCCGGCAGCCAACGAACACCGCCGTCTCACCTTTCGCGGTCGCGGCGGTTTCAAACGATGCCACCTCGATCGCGACACCCGCGACACTGGCAACCGCCGCGGCGACGGCTTGCGCGTGCGCTTCATCGGCGACCGCGGATACGGGCAGCTTCACGTGGCGTCCATCGAAATGCAGGGTTGATGCATCTGCTCGTGATGCCGGTCCTTGTGCGTCGAAGTATTCGCGCTTGAACAACGCGCAAATGGCTTCGCCGGACACTTCCGCGCCCGATGCATCGGCGACTTTCTGCACGGCATGGCTGAATTCGATCTGCACGCGGCGCGGCGGCGTAAAGCCCAGCCCGCGTTCAAGCAGAAACGTCGCGCCGCCTTTACCCGACTGGCTGTTCACGCGGATCACGGCGTCATAGCTCCGACCAAGGTCGGCAGGGTCGATAGGCAGATACGGCACGTCCCACACCGTACCCGTCTCACGCTGGGCAAAGCCCTTGCGGATAGCATCCTGGTGCGAGCCAGAGAAGGCCGTGAACACGAGATCGCCGGCATACGGATGACGCGGATGCACGGGAATCTGGTTGCAGCGCTCGACCACGCGGCGCACGCCATCGATATCGGAAAAATCCAGCCCTGGGTCAATGCCCTGCGTGTACAAATTCATCGCGAGCGTGACGAGATCCACGTTGCCGGTGCGCTCGCCGTTGCCAAAAAGACAGCCTTCGACGCGATCAGCGCCCGCGAGGATCGCAAGTTCCGCCGCAGCGACTGCCGTGCCGCGATCGTTATGCGGATGCACGGAGAGCACGATGCTGTCGCGATAACTCATGTTGCGATCCATCCACTCGACCTGATCGGCGAACACGTTCGGCATGGCCGCTTCTACCGTGGCCGGCAAGTTCACGATCATCTTGTGGTCGGGCGTGGGACGCCACATTTGCGCGACGGCGTCGCAGACTTCGCGGGAAAACGAAAGCTCGGTCATGCTGAACGTTTCCGGCGAATACTGATAGATCCAGTGGGTATCGGGGCGCGCGGCGGCGCACTCCTTGATGATGCGGGTTCCTTCTACAGCCAGCGCTTTGGTGTCTTCCTTGGACTGATTGAAGACGATCTTGCGAAACGACGGCGCAATCGCGTTATACAGGTGCACGATCACCCGGGGCGCGCCTTCCACTGCTTCAAACGTCCGCTCGATGAGTTCACGGCGCGACTGCACGAGTACTTCAATGGTGACGTCGTCGGGAACACGGTTTTCCACGATCAGCTTGCGCACGAAGTCGAAATCCGTCTGCGATGCCGACGGAAAGCCCACTTCGATTTCCTTGAAACCTACCGCTACCAGCATCTCGAAGAATTCGAGTTTGGCGTCAATGCTCATCGGGTCGATCAGCGCCTGATTGCCGTCGCGCAGATCGGTGCTCATCCAGATGGGCGCGCGCTCGATCGTGCGAGTGGGCCATCGGCGGCCGTTGAGGTTGACTTGGGGGAAAGGGCGGTATTTCTCGGAAGGGTTGCGCATCATCATCGTGGGCCTCGGCTGAACGCGTTGTACGCGTGAAAGCGCAGTCGTTGCGAGGCGGTCGAGCGGCCGGCGGCTTGCCGGCATCGTTCCAATGCGCGCTGTACAGGTTCGCGACGTCCCATGGCATGGGTAACGCCGGTGACGAACGTGAACGATGCAAAAGCAGCGTGCATGTGATCCTCGCGTTTTCGAACCGTGGATGAACGGACGAAAGCAGACGACTACGGGTGGTGAAAAGGGAACTGCAAAGGGGAACTACGAAACTGCGGAGGGGACCGCGCGCGGAACGCGCGGCGCCACGTTTAGCGACTTACGCTAGACGTAGCGATAGGGGCCGCGCTAGGCGGCCCTGGGTAATTCGAAGGGAGGGGAATTGGGCAAAGCTCATTGCTGCACATTAGCGTACGGCGTGCGCTTTTGTCAACAGCGACGGTTTCTCGACTGAAGAATGCCTTGGCGAACGCTCTAGCGCCTGACGATGTCAGCAATCAACTCCGCTTGGCGCGCGAGCGCGGGCGGAATGGGTGCTTCGCCGCGCAGTACGGTTTCGATCCAGCGGGCGGTGGTCGCGGCATCGAGCGCCTCGGGCAACGCCACCACGGGCGCGTCCGGCGAGGAGCGTTCCGGCGATATCAGCGTTTCCGCGTGGCCGTCGTGGAACCAGTCCACCTGCACTTGCCGGCGCGTGTCCGCGACCGCTTCGCCTTCCGTTCCGCGAGCGAGCAGGGCGCCGCCGGCGGCAGCGTCGGGATGTTCGGTGAACAGTCCCGTCAAGCTCTCGCGATACTCCGGATGGGTGTAGTTCACCAGCCGCAAACCGGGCTGCGCGAACGGCTGCAGGATCTTGACCAGCGTATGCGTGGAATTTCTCACGCCCATGATTCGCCGGATGGCGAGCAGGCGCGCGAGCTTGGGTGCGAGCACGGCGATCGGCGCGAACGCGAGGCGCCGCGAGGCGAGGCTGTCTTCGATTTCATCGTGGGAAGTGGCTTCGGGAATGCCCAGTTCGGCGAAAATCGCGGCGCTCGTGACGCGGCCGGGATCAGTCGTGACGCCATGCACGAGCACCGGCACACCGTCCCGCGCGAGCAGCATCGCCAGCAACGGGGTCAGGTTGGGTTGTTTGCGCGCGCCGTTATAAGTGGGGATGGAAACGGGCCGCGCGTGATCGCGGCCATTCTGGATATGCAGCGGTTCGAACGAGCGATGCGCGGCGGCCAGCATCGCGGCCAGCTCCGCGGCAGTCTCGCCTTTCACGCGATACGCCAGCAACACAGCACCGAGTTCGAGATCGGAGACGCGGTTGTCGAGCATCGCTTCGTAGAGGGCGTAGGTGTCCTCGCGGGTCAGCGCTCGCGCGCCGTTTGGCCCGCGGCCGATTTCCTTGATGAAACGGGCGCACGGGAAAGGAGCTGTGTCGGTCATTGATTGGTCTGAGTAGCCGGTTTGCAAACGGGGTGAATCGTCTTGTACACCCGTGTGCGCCCGTTTGCACGATGGGCCGCTGCAAGTCTGGAAATACAGGAATCACATTCAGTACCGCATTTGAGCCGGGCTTGCAAGTCGCGGTGCTGCCTGGCGGCGGCTTTCGGGACGCTTGCCTGCGCGTTTGTTCGATGATCGCAGCTTGGGACAGGTCACGGGAATTGCGGACCTGACCGCGTGCTTTATTACGTAATGTCCTGGGGCACATAGGCCGTTCGGGCGAATCGCGATGCGCAACCGCGCACGTTAAACTTGAGGTTCAGGTCGATGCTTCAATACTTCATCAATCAGGAGAGAACGCAATGAGTCACGTATTTGCTCCGGCGCCCGCGGTCGCGGTGCCTGTTGTCGGTTCCAGCGACCAGTTTCCTGTTCGCCGGATTTATTGCGTCGGCCGGAACTACGAGGCGCATGCACGCGAGATGGGACACGACCCGGATCGCGAACCGCCGTTTTTCTTCGGCAAGCCCGCCGACGCCGTGCTGTACGTCGCGCCCGGCGCGACCGGCGAATTCCCTTATCCGTCGCAGTCCAAGAACGTCCACTTCGAGATGGAACTCGTGGCGGCGATCGGCAAGCAAGGCAAGGACATCCCCGCTGAGAAAGCGCTCGATTACGTGTATGGCTACGCGCTCGGTCTCGACATGACGCGCCGCGACCTGCAAGCCGAAGCAAAAAAACTGGGCCGTCCGTGGGACACGGCCAAGGGCTTCGATCATTCGGCTCCGCTGGGTCCTATTCATCCCGTCGCGAAGGTCGGGCATCTGGAAAAAAGCGCGATCTGGCTCACCGTCAACGGTGAAGAGAAGCAGCGATCGGACGTCTCGCAACTGATCTGGTCGGTGGGCGACACCATCGCGTATCTCTCCACGCTATTCGAGCTGTTCCCAGGTGACCTGATTTTCACGGGCACGCCTGAGGGCGTCGGCGCCGTTCAAAAGGGCGACCTGATGAAGGGCGGTGTCGACGGAATCGGAGAGTTTTCCGTGCGCGTGGTCTGAGCATAAAAACGGAGGGGACTCATGAAGCTATACAGCTATTTTCGTAGCTCGGCGGCGTACCGGGTGCGCATCGCGCTGAATCTCAAGGGGCTCGCGTATGAGTACGCGCCGATCCATCTTCTGCGCGATGGCGGGCAACAACTGAAGCCGGATTATCGCGAGCTGAATCCCGACGGCATCGTGCCGACGTTTATCGACGGTGACAACATACTCACGCAGTCGCTTGCGATCATCGAATATCTGGACGAGACGCATCCCGAGCCGGCGTTGCTGCCGGGTACGCCATTGGATCGCGCGTTTGTTCGTTCGGTCGCGCTTCAGATTGCGTGCGAGATTCATCCCGTCGACAACTTGCGCATTCTGAAGTATCTGAAGCACACGCTGAAGGTTGGCGATGAAGCGAAAGACACGTGGTACCGGCATTGGCTGGAGTCGGGATTCGAGTCGCTTGAAAAGCGGCTCGCGAATGACTCGCGCGTGGGCAAGCTGTGTTTCGGTGATGCTCCGACGCTCGCGGATCTGTGCCTCGTGCCGCAGGTGTACAACGCGCGGCGTTTTAACCTCGATATGAGCCGTTATCCGACGATCGAACGTATCGCCGATCACGCTGCGCAAATCGATGCGTTCGCGCGCGCCGCGCCCGGGCAACAACCGGACGCCGAATGACGACAGCTGTTTTTCTATCCGGCGCCGGGCTTGGCGCAAGTCTGATTATCGCGATTGGGGCTCAAAACGCTTTTGTCTTGCGGCAAGGATTAAAACGGCGGCACGTAGGCTGGGTCGTTTTTATCTGCGCGCTGATCGACGTATTGCTGATCGGGTTTGGCATTGGCGGGATGGGCGCACTGATTGCGCGAGCGCCCGTGATGCTTGGGGTGATTCGATGGGCGGGCGCGGTGTTTTTGTTCTTGTACGGCGCGCGAGCTTTTCACGCGGCGTGGAAGGGACCCGGACATTTGCAGGCCGAGAACGGCGAATCGCAAACGGTGGCAAAAGCGGTAACAACGGTGCTCGCTTTATCGCTGCTGAATCCGCACGTTTATCTCGATACCGTCGTCCTGCTCGGCGGCATTGGTGCGCGTTACGGCTGGCCGGGGAATGTATGGTTTGCCGCGGGGGCAATGTGTTCATCGATCATCTGGTTCACCACGCTCGGGTTCGGCGCGCGCTTGCTCCAGCCTTTGTTCGAGAAAGATGTCTCGTGGAGAGTGCTCGATGTGATCGTGGGGATTGTGATGTGGTGGATTGCGGCAGCGCTAGTTCTGTCCCGATAGCGCGTGAGCGCGGTCTGGCTGAACGCCAGGCCGCGGCATCGGGTTAACTGGCTTAACTTCCCTGCTAACTTCCGAGCAATGCGTCGGCGAATTCATCGGCGCTGAAGGGCTGCAAGTCCTCTACTTTCTCGCCCACGCCAATGAAGTACACAGGGATCGGCCGTTGCCGCGCAATGGCCGCGAGAATGCCGCCCTTCGCAGTGCCATCGAGTTTGGTCACGATCAAACCCGTCAAGCCGAGCGCATCGTCGAAAGCCTTCACTTGAGCGAGTGCGTTCTGGCCCGTGTTTGCATCGATGACCAGCAGCACTTCGTGCGGTGCATCCGGTTGCGCTTTCGCAATCACGCGCTTCACCTTGCGCAGTTCTTCCATCAGGTGAAGCTGCGTCGGCAGGCGGCCGGCCGTATCGGCCATCATCACGTCGATCTTGCGGGCACGCGCGGCGCCGACTGCATCGAAGATCACGGCGGCTGCATCGCCGCTTTCCTGCGATACCACCGTCACGTTGTTGCGTTGACCCCAAACCGTGAGCTGTTCACGTGCGGCAGCGCGGAAGGTGTCGCCGGCGGCCAGTAACACGGACTGGTCGAAGCGCTGTAAATGCTTGGCCAGCTTGCCAATGCTCGTCGTCTTGCCCGCACCGTTCACGCCGGCGATCATCATCACGAGCGGTTTGGCGCGACCGAGCATCAGCGACTTCTCGAGCGGCCGCAACAGCTCCGCGAGCAGTGAGCGAAGCGCGGCCTTGACCTGCATCGAATCGGTGAGCCGTTCACTGCGCACTTTTTCCCGCAGCGCTTCGAGCAGGTATTCGGTGGCATCGACACCGGCGTCCGACATCAGCAACGCCGTTTCGAGCTCCTCGTACAAATCCTCATCGATCTTTGCTCCGACGAAAATCCCCGTCAGGCCCGAACTCGTCTTCGATAAGCCCGTCTTCAGGCGCGTGAGCCATGAACGCTTTGCGTTTTGTTCCGGCTCGGGCGGCGGCACGATCACGACGGTTTCAGCCGGCGCCTTCCACTGCGATGCCGTGCGGCCTTGCCAATAGGGCTTGGATTCCGCGCTCGCTGGCGAGGCCGATTGAGCGATTGGCGCGGGCGTTCCTTCAGCCGCTACACCGGGAGCGTCTGCAGGCGCCGGATCAGCCGGGCGCGCCGGCCGGTCAAGCGATTCCAAAGCCCGATCCGACGCCGCAACGCCTTCCCGCGCGGTTTCCACGGGCTGAGCGGGTGTGACAGGCGTGCTGGCGTGCCGGAGCCCTTCTGCGGGCTCGAGATGCACTTCAGCGCCGGCCTCGCCTCCGTTTTCCTCGGGCGCATCGGTATCCGTATCGATATCAGTCTGGGTATCGTTATCGGCTGATTTGCCTACTAATCGTTTGAAAAAGCTGAACATGGTCTGCAGTGGTGGGGGTGGCGCGTTTTATCGATGCCATCGCGACCGCGTTGCTGCGTTGAACGAGCGAACAACACGAACAACACGAACAACGCAAACGCAAAGGTGGCGATAGCTGCCGTGCCGCGAAAAACCGCCGAAAACAGCGGAGAGAGCCGGGCGAATGCGCAAAAAAGCCAAAGAAACGTATTTTATCAGCCGTCACCGATTGTAGTGCCTGGCAGGGTGGCGAACCCCTGCATCGGGCGCGTCGAGGCTGTGGTAACGTGCCCGCATCGGCGCACACGAATTGTTGCAAACCGATCACGTTGTCACCCGGCCCGCGCGGGTCATCGCGCCGCCTCTACCCACGCAGTACGCACCACGTCCCACGCACGTCCATGTCCCGTTCCTCGATCACCCGCACATTAGAGCGAAATCCCGAGCGAAATCGCGAACGCAGCCCCGAGCGAACCGCCGAGCGCGCGCCGAAAGTCCGCGAAGCCGCGCCATCGCGCGGCGGCAAGGCGCATTCCATTCGTATTATCGGTGGCGAGTGGAAACGCACGCCACTGCCCGTTCTGAGTCTGGACGGCCTGCGTCCGACGCCGGACCGGGTGCGTGAGACGCTGTTCAACTGGCTAGGCCAGTCGCTCGATGGCAAGCGTTGCCTCGATCTATTTGCCGGTAGCGGCGCATTGGGCTTCGAAGCTGCGTCGCGCGGCGCGTTGCGCGTGCTGATGGTGGAACGCAGCGGCCGCGCGGTGGCGCAACTAAAGGCGAATCAGACGCGCCTGGCCGCGAAAAACATCGAAATTGTGGAGGCGGATGCGCTGCGGCTCGCTGCGGGCCTCGCACCGAATACCTTCGATGTCGTCTTCCTCGACCCTCCATTTGGGGACGCCGCCATGCTCCAGCGCGCCGTCGAACTGGCCGTGCCGCTGGTGTCGCTGGGCGGTGCACTGTATATCGAAGCAGGTGAACCCGTCGATCCGAGGCAAACGCCGGCATTGTCCGGATGGGCGATTACCCGCGAAGGCAAGGCTGGCGCGGTCCGCTATCATTTGCTGCGGCGCGAAAATGAGGAATAATGCGCGTTCCCAAATGCGTGGCCGGGCAATGTCCTCCAACTGTGGACGCGGCTTAATGCCCATGGCGGATGTAGCGGACTTCAAGGACGATGCGGTATCGGAAGCGCTTTTTGGTCTTGTCGATACCGCCAGCGGCCCAATCTGCAGCGAAAGATGTACCAGAAGAAGGTTCAGAAGAGGAGATGCTCCATGGTTGTAGCCGTTTATCCCGGAACGTTTGACCCACTCACGCGCGGTCACGAAGACCTCGTGCGACGTGCATCGAGTATTTTCGATACGCTGGTGGTTGGCGTCGCCGATAGCCGCAACAAGAAGCCGTTCTTCAGTTTGCAGGAACGGCTGGATATAGCGCATGAGGTGCTGGGCCATTATCCGAACGTACAGGTGATGAGCTTCAAGGGGCTACTTAAGGATTTCGTGCGCAAGAACAATGCGCGCGTGATCGTGCGGGGCTTGCGTGCGGTTTCCGACTTCGAATACGAATTCCAGATGGCGGGCATGAACCGTTATCTGCTGCCCGACGTCGAAACGATGTTCATGACGCCGTCGGATCAATATCAATTCATCTCGGGCACGATCGTGCGCGAGATCGCGCAACTCGGCGGCGATGTCTCCAAGTTTGTTTTCCCCTCAGTGGAAAAGCGCTTGCAGGACAAAGTCGGTCCGATCGCGCAAGACCCAACGGTGCCGTGAGCGTTTTAGCTGCTCACCAAGCGCGCTCATTCAGAGCGCGCGGGCACCGAAAAGCCGGCTGAGATGCCGGGCGAAGAGAGTAAAGCATGGCCCTGTTTATTACCGATGAGTGCATCAACTGCGACGTGTGCGAGCCCGAGTGCCCGAACGACGCCATCTCGATGGGTATCGACATCTACGTGATCGACCCGAACAAGTGCACCGAATGCGTCGGCCACTACGACGAACCGCAATGCCAGCAAGTGTGCCCGGTGGACTGCATTCCACGCGACCCGGCGCATGAGGAAAACGCCATCCAGCTGATGGCGAAATATCACGGATTGATGAAAGCGAAGGGCGCTTGATTTAGCGTCTCAGGCTGTCCTTAGAGCAGCGCGCGCAGCGCTGCCAGCAGAGCGTCGCAGTCGGCATCGGTGCCAACCGTAATCCGCAGATGCTGATCGATTCGCGGCACCTTGAAATGCCGCACGAAAATCTCCTTCTCCTTCAGGCGCGCCGCTAGCGTGGCGGCATCGTGTTCCGGATGGCGTGCGAAAACGAAATTCGCCGCCGACGGAACCACATCGAAGCCCAACGCCTCCAGGTCCGCCGTCAGCCGCTCGCGGCTAGCGATAACCTTTGCACAGGTTTCGCGAAACCAGTCGTCGTCTTCAACGGCCGCGATCGCGGCGACCTGCGCCAACCGGTCGAGCGGATAGGAATTGAAGCTGTCCTTCACACGCGTCAGCGCCTCGATCAACGCTTCGTTCCCGAGTGCGAACCCGACCCGCATGCCCGCCAGTGAACGGGCTTTCGACAACGTCTGCACGACCAGCAGATTCGGATTTTCATCGATAAGCGCCACCGCCGATTCCGCGCCGAAATCCACATACGCCTCATCGATAACAACAACCGAATCCGGATTCGCCGCGAGCAAAACCTTGATCTCGGCGAGTGGCAACGCGCGGCCCGTCGGCGCGTTCGGGTTGGGCAGCAGCACGCCACCGTTGGGCGCGCGGTAGTCGTCCACATCAATGCCGAAGTCTGCGTTGAGCGGTATCACGTCGACCGCTACGCCGTATAACTGAGCGTAGACGGGATAAAAGCTGTACGTGATATCGGGGAAACGGATTGGCTTGTTGTGCTTGAGCAGCGCCTGGAACGTGTGCGCGAGAACCTCGTCCGACCCATTGCCGACAAACACTTGTTCCACGCGCAAACCGTGATGCTGCGCGATAGCCGCGCGCAACGCATGCGCTGTCGGGTCGGGATATTTGCGGAGCGAGTCGCCGTCGTCGCCGAGTTCACGCCGGATTGCCTCGACTACGTGAGGTGAGGGCGGATAGGGATTCTCGTTCGTGTTGAGCTTCACGGGACGCGCGAGCGCGGGTTGTTCGCCCGGCACATACGGCGTCAGCTTATTGACGATATCGCTCCAGAAACGGCTCAAGATTCGCTCCTCAATTGTTCCCGATGTCCTCGCGGGACGGGGTGCTGCGGTTACGGCTATCGGTTAAGGCTGCGCGTTGCGATGCAGGTTCATCATCGCACGCTCCATACCGTCGTTGAGCGCGATCGGCATGACGGCAAGCGCGCGTTCAATCGATGCATCGATTACATCCTGCTCTTCGCGGCGCGGCGGCTTCAGCACGAAATTCGCGACATCCGGCTTCGCGCCCGCCCGCGACGCTTCGGGAATCAGATCACGCGGATGCCCGATACCAATCCGCAAGCGCCAATACTGCTGCACCGACAAATGCGCGGAGATGTCCTTCAGGCCATTGTGCCCGCCGCTGCCGCCGCCGAGCTTCAGTTTCACCGTGCCAGGCGGCAAATCGAGTTCATCGTGCGCGACCAGGATCTCATCCGGCAGGATCTTGAAGAACTGCGCTACGGCCACGACCGATTGCCCCGACCGGTTCATGAAGGTCTGCGGTTCGAGCAGATGAATCTCCTGGCCATTAAGCCGGCCGCGCCCATAGTGACCGTGAAACCGGCGTTCGTCCCGCAGCGATGCACCCGCATCGCGCGCCAGTTGGTCGACGAACCAGAAGCCGGCGTTGTGGCGGGTCGCGGTGTATTCAGCGCCCGGATTGCCGAGCCCGACGATCAGTTTGATCATGTTCAATCTTGGCGGCGTAGCGACTTCAACCGCACCGGAAAAAGGCCATAAAAAAACCCGCCGGAGCAGAGCAACGGCGGGTCACTTCGTCCGCTCTTACGGGCGGACCCGAGCGGACTCAAGCGGACAGGCTTTAGGCAGACTTACGCAGCCGGCTTGTCGCCGTCGCTCGGAGCAGCAGCGCCCGAAGCAGCTTCGTCAGACACGACCGCAGCCGGGATGGTCGCCGAAGCGATCACCGGATTTTCTGCTTCGAGGTGAGCGATCAGCGCCACGCCCTTCGGCAAAACGATGTCCTTCACGTGCAGCGTGTGACCGGCTTCAATTTTCGCCAGATCGAGTTCGACGAATTCCGGCAGATCGGCCGGGAGGCATTCGATTTCGAGTTCGTTCAGAACGTGCGAGATAACCGCGCCGCCGATCTTCACGGCCGGATTCGTTTCCTGGTTCAAGAAGTGGACCGGAACCTTGGTGTGCAGCTTCTTCTTCGAATCGACGCGTTGGAAGTCAACGTGCAGAACCATTTGCTTGAACGGATGGTATTGCACATCGCGCAGCAGAACCTGTTGCGTCTTGCCTGCCACTTCCAGTTCGAGGATCGACGAATGGAAAACTTCTTTCTTCAGCGCGTGCCAAAGGGCGTTGTGATCGAGCTCAACAGCCAGAGCCTCAGCGTTCGCGCCATATACGATACCCGGCGTCTTGCCCGAGTTACGCAGGCGGCGGCTCGCACCCGTACCTTGCAGATTGCGCTCAAAAGCGACTACTTTCATGATTCAACTCCATAATCTGCCCGCGACCAGGCAGTGAAAACGGGGCTGTCCGCAAGTCGCGTTCAGCCCCAGAGCAGCGGTTCAGGCCTTCGTTCGCCTGAACCGATTACGCTGTTCAGCAGAGGTTTGATCCTCTGCTGAACAGCAAATACTTTTAACCTTCCGCGAACAGCGACATGACCGAGTCGCCGCGACGAATACGCGAGAACGTTTCAGCCAGCAATCCCGCGCTCGACAGAATACGAACCTTGGTACAGGCACGTGCTTCTTCGGAGAGGGGGATTGTGTCGGTAACGACGAGCTCGTCGAGTTCCGATGCTGCAATCCGCTCGCCCGCGCCGCCGGACAGAACCGGGTGCGTGGCATACGCAAACACTCTCGTCGCGCCGCGTTCCTTCAAAACCTGTGCTGCCTTGCAGAGCGTGCCGGCGGTGTCGACCATGTCATCCATGATCACGCACGTGCGGCCTTCCACTTCACCAATGATGTTCATCACTTCAGCGACGTTCGCCTTCGGGCGACGCTTGTCGATGATCGCGAGATCGGTGTTCAGTTGCTTCGCCAAGGCCCGGGCGCGGATCACGCCGCCCACATCGGGCGACACCACCAGCAAGTTTTCGTAGTTCTGCTTGCGCAGATCGCCGAGCAGCACGGGCGTAGCGTAGATGTTGTCGACCGGGATGTCGAAGAAACCTTGAATCTGGTCGGCGTGGAGGTCCATGGTAATGACCCGATCCACACCGGCAATTTCCAGCATGTTCGCCACGACCTTCGCCGAGATAGCGACGCGGGCCGAACGGGGCCGGCGATCCTGACGGGCATAACCGAAGTACGGGATAGCTGCAGTGATCCGGCCAGCAGATGCGCGCTTGAGCGCATCGACCATGATCATGAGTTCCATCAACGTGTCGTTGGTCGGGGCGCAGGTGGACTGCAACACGAACACGTCTTTGCCGCGCACGTTCTCCTGGATCTCGACCATGATTTCGCCGTCTGAAAAACGGCTCACCATTGCCTTGCCAAGAGGAATCCCAAGGATTTTGACGACTTCCTGAGCAAGCGCGGGATTCGCGTTGCCAGTGAATACCATCAGGCCGTCACTGCTCATCGTGCACCTGTTTCTTGGCTGGGGCGAGAGGGAAAACGCGAGAAATTATGGCAGGGGAAGAAGGATTCGAACCTTCGCATGCTGGAATCAAAATCCAGTGCCTTAACCAACTTGGCGACTCCCCTACACTAACTTTGAGTCTTGCCGGGCAGTGTAGGACAAACCCGTCAAAACGAAACTTTACGACGCGAAAGTGAAGAGAGGATGCGAATCCAGACTTTCGGTCACTTTGCTTTTCCAGCTTGCTGGGAGTTTGGCTTGCGCCATCTCAGCTTCGGCTTTGCTACGAAAAGCGGCAAACACGCTCGCTCCAGATCCGGTCATTCGCGCAGGTGAAAGATTCGAAAACCACTCAATCACCTTAGCTACCTCCGCGTACTTCTCAACCACAACTGCCTGCATATCATTTCGGCCGAAGCTGTCAGGCCAATCTGCGTCAGAACTATGTTGTGCAAGGAAGTCCGTAATTGTGAGGACTTTTGAGTCCCTCGTCAACCCTTTCTCTGAAAAAATCGCAGCGGTTGGAACATGCACCGCAGGAGTCACCACCAGGAAAAAACGCTTCGGCAGATTGACGACCTGCAGCGCCTCGCCCACGCCCTCAGCAAAAGCATTTTGCCCGAAGACGAAAAACGGCACATCGGCACCCAGTTTCAGCGCCAGATCCTGCAATGCTTGTCGCGATAAATCCAGGCCCCACAAGTGATTCAGCGCAAGCAGCGTAGTCGCGGCGTCAGAACTGCCACCGCCGAGACCGGCGCCCATAGGCAGTATTTTATCAATTTCTATGTCTACGCCAAGGGGGGTGCCCGTTGTCGAATGCAGCAGACGCGCAGCACGTACGACAAGGTCATCGGCTTCCGGCACGCCGGGAACGTCGGTTTTGCGGGCGATCACGCCGTCGTCGCGACGGGTGAAGTGCAGCAGGTCGCCCCAGTCGAGCAACTGGAATACCGTCTGAAGCGCGTGATAACCGTCCGGACGACGTCCGGTGATATGCAGGAACAGGTTGAGCTTGGCCGGCGCGAGGCAATTGCGCAGGGAAGCGTCGGCCGGCGGGCGCAGCGGCGCCCGCAATGAACCCGGTTGAGGTGACGACATGCTTATAAGTTGCGGAAAACGTTACTGGTCGAGGACGAGCTTGATCTCGAGCGGAGGTTCGGCGCGCGACAGATTCACGCGCTTTACGCCAGTGGCGGGCGCGTCGGCGTAAGCCAGGTAGTCGATGGTCCAGCCGTCCTGCTTGATTTCCTTCAGGCGGCCGTTTTCCGACGATGAATCCATGGTCGTGCGTGCCCGCGAGGTTGGCGCAGGCGATGGCTGCAGCCAGTATCGCAAGCCTTCCACCGGCAGCGCGAACCCGAGGGTGTTGCTCATCAGCTGGGAGACGTTATCGGCGGTCTGCGGGTCGCGGTTCGGCAATTCGAGCGTGGCCGACGACGGAGACGACGTCACGATAGCCAGCGTTTGCCCAAGCGGATTGCGCAATTGGAGCGTGACGGTGTCTCCGGTTTCCTGCCAGTCGAAGTTGCCGTACGCGTTGCGTTGCTGACCGGTCTGGTCGTCGTACTGGACTGCGAACCGCCCGTGATATGCCCGGCTGGTCTGCGCGGTCACCGCGGTTGCTGCGTTCGATGTACTCGGCACCCGGGGTTTGATCGCGCACCCCGACGCCACCACCACACCCGCTGCCATTAGCGCCAACGCACCGCGACGCGCGCGCTGGCCACCCATGAAATTCGTTGCAATCAAGTTCAAAGGTCGTTCACCTGGAATCGTTTGAGCGTTTTCACCAATGTGTCGTTGCCCGGTTCGAGCTTTTGCGCCTGACGCCATGTATTGCGCGCCTGATCCTGCTGCCCTGACTTCCACTGCACTTCGCCCAGATGAGCGCCAATTTCGGCGTTCGGCTGCAGGTCGTAGGCTTTCTTCAGGATGCTGGCCGCTTCCGCCTGATTACCCATCCGATACTTCGCCCAGCCGAGGCTGTCCATGATGAACGCATCGTTCGGCGCAAGCGACACCGCCTTCTCGATCAACTTCTCTGCCTCGTCCAGACGCTCGTTGCGATCGACGAGCGAGTAGCCCAGCGCGTTGTACGCTTGCGCGTTGTCCGGCTGCTGTTTCATCAGCTTGCGCAACTGCGTTTCCATGACGTCGTAATGGCCGTTCTTTTCAGCCGCCATGGCATAGTCGTAGGCAATGTCCGGGTCATCGGGGAAAGCCGCTGACGCCTTCGCCAACGCCGCTTCCGCTTCCGGGTACCGCTGCGCCTGGAACAGCATGGCGGCGTCGGTACGGGCGAGCAGCGCCAGATCGCGCGGATCCGATGTCTGCAGGCTGCCAAGCAATTGACGCGCTTCGTCGACCTTGCCGTGCGAGGCGAGGATCTGCGCGCGCGTGACCTGCGCCGGCAGATACTGCTGGCTCGCGCGCGGAATCTTGTCGAGCCACTGGTTCGCAGCTACGTCGTCCTTCTTTTCCAGCGACAACTGCGCGAGATAGATATAGGCCTGACCCGGATCGGCGTTCGGCGTGCTTTCAGCGGCGGCCGCGTACTGTTTCAGATAATCCTGCGCTTTGTCCGGCTGTTTCTTCTGAATGTTGATCAGCGCGAGCGCCATGAGTGGCGTCAGGTCTTTCGAATCGTTCTTGCGCATGATTTCGAACTGCTTCTGGGCGTCGTCGAGACGATCCGCCGACAGATACAGTTGCGCCAGCGCGAGCCGCGCGTCGTGCGACTTCGGATCCTTCTCGAGGTACTTCTCAAACGATGCAATGCCTTCGTTGCGCTCGTTCGGTCCCATGCGCGCCAGCGTCAACGCCGCAGGCAAATAGTCCGGCTTCAATTTCAGCGCTTGCTCAAGCGATGCCTTCGCACCTGGCAGGTCGTCGGCGGCAATTTCCTGCCGGGCGAGCGCCAGTTGCGTTTCCGGCCGGTCCAGATCGTTCTTGACCAGATCCTTCAGCACATTCAACCCGCCTACGCGATTCGGTCCGCGAGAGAGCAGGATTTGTAGCGAAAGGATGGCGTCGCCGCGCTGATCAGGCGGTACCTTCGCGAGCTCGGAGGTGAGGATCGGCTTGGCGTCGTCGGGCTTGCCGGAGAGGATCAGCAGCGACGCGCTCAACTGCGCCGCACGTTCCGAATTCGGCGAAAACTGCTGCCAGAGCTGGACTGCCGTTAGCGCGTCGTTGGGACTCTGTGCGGCGATCGCAATCTCGGTCGCGCGCTGCGCGAAGCGTGGATCGTGCGTGTCGCGCGCGAGGGCAAGATACGTCTGATAAGCGGGCGCTGCCTGATTGCGTTGCAAAGCGACTTCCGCCGCGAGCACCTGGAAGACGATCTGGCTGGACGCAGCCACATTCGGCAGGTCCTGTACTTCCTTGCCTGTGGGCGGTGCGGTGATCAGGTCCGCTGCGCTGATGGCCGATTGGTCGTCGTCAGGCGTCGGGAGTTGCGCGGGGCTCTGCGCGTAGGCAGGCGCCAGCGCAAACGCCGCCACCGCGAACGCCACTGCGGCCGCGAGCTTGCTCGGGTAGACCGGCTTACCGCGTGCGGCGCTCGTTTGAGCGGTCGCTGCACGCTGCTTCGAAAACAACTTTACGAAGGACAAGTTCATGGAAATCCGATCAATGTTTCAGTCGATTGTAACGCGCTCGCTACAATACGCGCACATCCCACAGCAAGTTACAGACCAGTAAAACATGCCAGAGTTGCCGGAAGTCGAAGTAACCCGACGCGGGATCGAACCGTTTGTTACCGGACGCCGGGTCGAGCGTGTCGATGTCCGGACACCGGCGCTGCGCTGGCCCATTCCGCCGCATCTCGCCAAAACGATGAAGGCGTTGAAAATCGACAAGGTCGAGCGGCGCGGCAAGTACCTGTTGTTCGAGACCTCTGAAGGCTGGCTGATCGTGCATTTGGGCATGACGGGGACGCTACGGGTATTGCGTAACGTGCCGCGGCCGCCGGATGCGGCGAAGCATGATCATATAGATGTGATCTTCGATGACTTCATTTTGCGCTTTCGCGATCCGCGGCGTTTCGGCGCAGTGCTCTGGCACGCGCGCGCAGACGGCGATGTCCTCGACCATCCGCTGCTGGCAGGCCTGGGCGTAGAGCCATTCACGCCCGAATTTTCCGGCGCGCTGATGTATCGTCAGACGCGCGGGCGCAAGGTGTCCGTGAAACAGGCGCTGCTCGCGGGCACGATGGTCGTCGGCGTGGGCAACATTTATGCGTCCGAGAGCCTGTTTCGCGCGGGCATCCGGCCGACCGTCGCGGCCGGCCGCGTTTCGCTCGTGCGCTACGATCTTCTCGCCGACGCCGTGCGTACAACCCTGGCCGCGGCGATCGAAAAGGGCGGCAGCACGTTGCGCGATTTCGTGGGCAGCAATGGCGAGTCCGGCTATTTCCAGCTCGATTATTTCGTCTATGATCGCGCGGGATTGCCCTGCCATGTTTGCGGAACGGCCATCAAACAAATCGTGCAAGGCCAGCGATCCACGTACTTTTGCCCGCGCTGCCAGCGTTAGTTCCATGCTCCAGCTCACCGACTTCTCCACGCGCCTGATCGCGTGGCAACGTGTTCATGGCCGTCACGACCTGCCATGGCAAAACACGCGCGATGCTTATCGGATCTGGTTGTCCGAAATCATGCTGCAGCAGACGCAGGTATCGACGGTGATTCCGTATTACGCGCGTTTTCTCGACCGTTTCCCCACCGTGAACGCGCTCGCTTTCGCGCCGCTCGACGACGTCATGGCGCTCTGGGCCGGCCTCGGCTATTACTCTCGTGCGCGAAATCTGCATCGATGCGCGTTTGTGGTGGCGACAGAGCACGGCAGCGAGTTTCCACGCGGGGTCGATGAGCTGGCAGAACTGCCGGGTATCGGGCGATCGACGGCGGCAGCCATTGCGTCGTTTGCGTTCGGCGCACGCGCGACGATTCTCGATGGCAACGTGAAGCGGGTGCTCGCGCGTGTGTTTGGTATCGACGGATTTCCGGGCGAAAAGCGCGTGGAAAATACCATGTGGACGCTGGCTGAATCGCTGCTTCCCGATGCCGCGCACAAGGACGATGTCACCGCGTACACGCAGGGCTTGATGGATCTGGGCGCAACGCTGTGCGTGCGCGGCAAGCCGGATTGCGCGCGCTGCCCGTTTGCCGCCGATTGCGTGGCGAACGTGACGGGACGGCAAAAGGAATTGCCGACGTCGCGCCCGAAAAAGACGGTGCCGACACGCAAGACCTGGATGCTGGTGCTGCAAGACGGCAATAGCGTCCTGCTTGAGAAGCGTCCGCCTACGGGCATCTGGGGCGGATTATGGAGCTTGCCTGAAGCACAGGACGAAGACGCGCTCGCCGCGGTTTCGCATAGCTTCGGCGGGTCTGCCGAGCTTCAACGGCTTACGCCCTTCACGCACACGTTCACGCATTTCAAACTGGATATTGAGCCGCGTCTTGGCCGAGCGAACGGTGTGCCCGACGCCGCCGATAGCAAGACCGTGTGGGCGCCGCTTGCGAATATCGACGCGTATGGCGTGCCCGCGCCAGTTCGCAAACTGCTCGATGCGCTGCAGGGCTCGCTGATTTAAAGCCGCTTCAAAGCAGCTGATGTTGCTGCATGTAGTGATGCACGACATCGATCCGCGCGGCCGCGTCTTCTAGCTCCATCAACTTTTGCCGGGCGCGCATGGGGATTGGCAGGATCTCGGATAAACGGTTGGATACCCACGTTGGATCATCGAGAAGGAAGGGCTCGGTGAAGGGCAGATCCTTCGGCTCGCGTGCCTTGATTGCATCGATGATCCGCTCCAGCACTTCCGCGCACGCGCCAAACTTCACCAAGGCTTCCGTGCCGTCCAGCGGCGTGTCGTCCCCGATCGTTTCCGCCACGCCCACGAGCAGATTGCTCGGCTCAACGCGATGCGACAACAGCCGAAAACGCGTCGTTCCCCGTGCCTGGACCAGCAGCATGCCGAACGTGTCCACGTCGCATTGTGTGATCTCGGCGAGGCAACCGATGTTCTCGGGCACCGACTGATCCCCCGGCGACGCAATTTCATTGCCGCTTTTCAACAGGCACACGCCGAACGGCGTACCTTCGCGCAAACACGCGCGCGCCATGTCGAGATAGCGGGCTTCAAAGATTTTCAGGGGAAGATGGCCGCCCGGAAACAACACGGTATGCAGCGGAAACAGCGGCAGGTCGGCGAGAAGGGGATTGGTGGACATCGCGCGCTTCTTTAAAAAGGCCGCCCGAAGGCGATCAGGTTTGCATGGGCGCGACGTGTCCATCGAGAGCGATGGGTGCGTCGCGATGCCGCACAATCACGTTGGCCTTGTCACCGAAGCGCGCGGCGAGCGCCTGGGCGATGAATACCGAGCGATGCTGGCCACCCGTGCAGCCGATTGCCACCGTCAGGTAACTACGGTTGTCGTCACGAAATTGCGGTAACCATTTAGCGATGAACGTGCCTACGTCGTCGATCATTTGGTGAACCATCGGCTGGGCGGACAAAAAGTCGATAACCGGTTTGTCCAGGCCCGTCAGCGGCCGCAATTCGTGATCGTAATAGGGATTCGGGAGCGTGCGGACATCGAAGACAAAATCGGCGTCGAGCGGCACACCGCGCTTGAATCCGAACGACTCGAACATCAGCGTCAACCCGGCCGTTTCCTGCTCGATAAAACTCTTCACCCACGCGCGCAACACGTTCGCCCGCAGATTGCTGGTGTCGATCTGGTGACCGAATTCGGCGAGCCCCGACACGAGTTCGCGCTCCCGTTCGATCGCTTCGCCCAACGACGTGAGCAGCCCCACGTCGGCGTCGTGGCCCGGCGAACCCGACAGCGGATGGCGGCGGCGGGTCTCGGAAAAACGCTGGATCAGCGACTGTGTACTTGCGTTCAGAAATAGGACGCGAAGGTCGAACGCTTGCGACAGATCTTTGATAATGGCGGGCACTTCGTCGAGCGACCGGCTCGACCGCGCGTCGATAGCAACAGCTAGACGTGCCTGCCCCTGGCTATTGAGATAGGCCGCGAGCTCAGGCAGGAAGCGCGGAGGCAGGTTGTCGACGCAATAGTACCCGGCGTCTTCGAGAGCGTTCAGGGCAACCGATTTGCCGGAGCCGGAAATACCCGTAATCAGAATAATGCGCATGAATAAGGACTCGTTCGCTCTAGGTAATCGCACGCAAAAGACGCAGCACGCAAAGCCCGCAAAAATCGGGTCCGGGCGGTGGCCGAACGCTCGATGCCGCCGGTCCAGCCATCTCAACCGGTCAGATCAGCTTGCCGGGGAACTGGCTTTCGGGGTCCTGCATCGCGAGGCGCTGACGATCCATGAAGTCGCGCAAGGTATCGATACCGCGCAATTGCAGGATCGTGTTCCGCACAGCAGCTTCAACCAGCACGGCCAGATTCCGGCCGGCCGCCACCTGGATAGTCACTTTGCTGATCGGCAGGCCGAGCACGTCGACCGCCTGGCTTTCGAGCGGCAAGCGCTGAAATTCACCGTCCGGACGACGCACAAGTTGAACGATCAACTTGAGCTTCATTTTCCGCCGAACGGCGGTTTCCCCAAAGATGGTCTTGATATCAAGCAGCCCGAGGCCGCGGACTTCCAGCAAGTTCTGCAGTAGCGGCGGGCATCTGCCTTCGACAAAATCCGGTCCGAGGCGCACAAAGTCTACGGCGTCGTCAGCGACAAGACCGTGACCGCGGCTGATCAACTCAAGCCCGAGTTCGCTTTTACCGAGACCGGAATCGCCGGTCAACAGGACGCCCATGCCGAGGATGTCGAGGAACACGCCGTGCAAGGTGGCGCGCGGAGCAAGGATCCGCGACATATAGAGCCGCAGGCTGTCGATCACGGCTGCCGCCGACATGCGGGTGGTGAAGAGCGGCGTGGACGAGCGCGTGCAGCGCAGGACCAGTTCAGGCGGCGCGCCGACTTCGCCTGCCACCACCAGAAACGGCGGTTCCAGCGCGATCAGTTCGGCCATGTTGCGTGAGCGGTCTTCGTCGGACTGACGCTGGTAGTAGGTGATTTCGGCGTCGCCGAGCACCTGGATACGGTTGGGGTGAATCAGGTTCAAGTGCCCCACGAGGTCGGCGCTTGACGTTGCATTGGCAACGGTTTCGGTCGAAAAGCCGCGCTCCCAGCCTTCGTGTCCCGTCAGCCAGCTCAGTTTCAGCGCGGCCGCGTTATCGTCGAAAATACTCTGGGCGTTGATGCTGGACGTATCCATGAGGGCCGGAACTCCGAGAGAGGCCGCGAGCATGGGGCAATTGAAGAGCCGGGTTGGTCTCTTCAATGCTCCGCTCAATAGGACTGATTGTGCGCTAGAAGGGCCGCCGACGCGAGAGGGCCATTCGGCCTGGTTCTCCGTACCGATCCGGCTTCACGTCCAGCACGAGGCCCGGCTCATAGAGCTCAGGGCTGCCATTGCGTGAGCACTTGGTACAGCGCTTCACGATTTTCTTCAGTGTTCAGGCGTTCGCGTGCATCCCGGTCGGAAAGCAGTTGCGCTATTTCCGAGAGGATTTCGAGGTGCTGTTGCGTGGCCTGCTCTGGAACAAGCAGAAAGATCAGCAGCGACACCGGCTGTCCGTCCGGCGATTCGAAGGCGATGGGCTCAGCCAGGCGCACGAAGGCGGCGAGCGGATGCTTCAGGCCCTTGATGCGTCCGTGGGGAATAGCGACACCTTCGCCGAGACCGGTCGAGCCAAGGCGCTCGCGCGCAAAGAGATTGTCGGTGACGGTACTGCGGCCAATGCCGTTCTGGTTCTCGAAGATCAGGCCCGCTTGCTCGAATACACGTTTCTTGCTAGTGACGGACAGTCCGAGGACGACATTTTCGAGGGGAAGAAATTTGGCTAAACGATTCATGTTGGCAGGCAGATGCGTGGCCTGAATTCTCCTCATCGTGGCGGCTGCAGAACCTGCACGAAACGCTCACGGCGATTTTTGGTAAGGAATGCGCGGGAGACAAAAGTCTCGCTTCACTCCGATTAACAACCCCGGTACCCGGTACTAACTTCTGAGCGGACCATTATAGAACAGCGTAATCAAACGATGGTGCGGCGCGCCATACAGTTGACGTGTTTGTTGCACATAACGCGACGCTCGCTGCTTCGCCCAAGTTCGCCCTGCTGCGACGAAAAACCGCCCCAAACCGGTGGCGACAAAAAAGCCGCCTGCTTTCAGGCGGCTCGTGCCGGGACTATCGGACCGATGGGCTCCGGCCTATATTGCTCCGGAGTCCGGCGCATCGAAAAAACTCCCAGCCGATGCGCCGTTCAACCCATTTGAATTACTCCTCTAACCGTTCACGATTCCTCACGGCGCCGGAACTTCGCTCTCCTGCGGTTCGTGTCCGTACTTCATCGTCGCGTGCGCGTGGCCCTGGATCTTGTCCTTGTGGCGGAGCACTTGCCTGTCCAGCTTGTCGACCATCAAGTCGATCGCTGCGTACATATCAACGTCACAACTCTCGATGAAAATGTCCTTGCCCTTCAGATGCAAGTTGATTTCGACCTTTTGCCGCTTGTCCTTTTCCCTATGATTGTCGACCGAGAGGACCACACTGCCGTCGATCACCTGATCGAAGTGCCGTAGCACCCTATCCAGTTTGGTGATCACATATTCTCGCAACGCAGGCGTCAATTCGAGATGGTGTCCACTGATCTGCAGATTCATAGTTGCTCTCCAAGCTGATGGCCGCCTGGGACGCTATCACGCTGCTCAAACCGGTCGCTGCTTGCCCGTACCTGTCCATTCTCGCGAACGGCGGAACGGGACGCATCGGCCGGCTCGCTCGCGCTTTCGCGACGCGGCCGGTAAAGGCCCGCCGCGACATGCAGCGGGCTACAGAGATTTTCGCAAGTTCACTGCCGGAATTTTCAGAGCTTCGCGATATTTGGCCACCGTGCGGCGTGCCACCACGAATCCCTGTTCTGCCAGCAACTCTGCGATGCGGCTGTCTGAAAGAGGAGATTTTGAGTCTTCGGCTCCTATCAGTTGCTTGATGAGTGCCCGGATCGCCGTGGACGATGCCGCGCCACCCGTGTCGGTCGAAACGTGCGATCCGAAGAAGTACTTAAATTCAAGCGTCCCGAATGGGGTCAGCATGTACTTACCGGTTGTCACACGTGAGACGGTGGATTCGTGTAAACCCAGCGTATCAGCAATCTCCCTCAAAACCAAGGGCCGCATTGCAATTTCACCGTGCGCAAAAAAGTTCTTCTGACGCTCCACAATGGCTTGTGCAACGCGGAGAATCGTCTCGAATCTTTGTTGAATATTCTTGATCAGCCAACGTGCTTCCTGCAGCTGTTGGCGCAACGATCCACTGCCCGGATCGCCGCGATTGTTGCGCAAAATATTCGCATAGAGGTGATTGATTCGAAGCCTCGGCACAATTTCCGGATTCAATTCTGCCGTCCAGCCGCTGGACATTTTGCGCACCAGAATGTCAGGAACTACATAATCCGCTTCACTTTTTCCGAACGCGGCGCCCGGGAAAGGTTCCAGTGAACGGATCAGCAAATGAGCGTCGCGCAAGGCGTCGTCGGATGCCTTGAGTTGCTTGCGCAAGCGTGTGAAATCGCGGGCGGCCAGGAGCTCCAGATGGTGCATCACAATATCGAGTGCGAGCGTCCGGATGGGTGACGGATCGAGCCGCAGCAACTGCAGCTTGAGACATTCCGACGCGGACCGGCCGCCCACTCCAGGCGGATCGAAACTCTGCAGTAACGCAAGCGCTGCGCTCAATTCGTCGACATCGACTTCCAGTTCATCCGGCAGATCCGCCTTCACTTCCTCGAGCGATGACGTGAGGTAACCGTCTTCATCAAGCGATTCGATGAGGAACGTGATCAGCGCGCGATCGCGCTGATTCGCCTTCGTCATGCGCAGTTGCGACGCCAGGTGATCGCGCAGCGTAGTGGTCGATTCGTGGATTTGCAGCGGCGGCAGGTCGTCGTCGTCGGAGCCGCTATTCGAGCGGCCGTAATCTTCCAGGTTCCACGAGCTCGAATCCGGCCCGTTATCCGACGAACTCATGCCGTTGTATTCGTCTACCCCTTGAGGCTCGCCGTTTTCGGAGCGGTCAGTCGTGGACGTGCTGCTGCTGCTCGACGACGAGCCGTTGCTCATCATGGAATCGGGCGCGTTCACCGATGCCCCCGCTGACGTGATCAGCGAGCCGTCCGCCGCCACGCGCAGCGGGCTGGTGGTCCAGTCGTCCTCGTTCTCGAGCAGCGGGTTTTGCGCGACAGCCATCGCGACCTCCTGCTGCAGTTCGAGCGTCGACAACTGCAGCAGCCGGATGGACTGCTGCAGTTGTGGGGTCAGCGCAAGATGCTGCGATAGGCGGAGTTGGAGGCTGGCTTTCATGGCAAGGTTTTAATCATTGTAGAGAGTTTGCCACGGGCGCGACACCTCGCGGGGATCGACCAAAAACAAGTGCCGCCTCGCGGGCGGCACACAGGATTCGCTGGCGGCGCGGGACGCCGTCCTCAGCGGTGTTGAAACGGGCGCACGATGCTGCACCCGCGCAATCACATACGGAAATGCTCGCCGAGATAAACGCGCCGCACGCTCTCATTTTCGATGATCTCGCTTGGCGCGCCTGCCGCAAGGACGCTGCCGTCGCTGATGATGTAAGCATGATCGCAGATGCCGAGCGTCTCGCGCACGTTGTGGTCCGTGATCAGCACGCCAATGTTGCGCTGCTTCAGGAACTTCACGATCTTCTGGATTTCGAGCACGGCGATCGGATCGACGCCCGCGAACGGTTCGTCCAGCAGGATAAACGCAGGATTGGTCGCGAGCGCACGGGCAATTTCCACCCGACGCCGTTCGCCGCCCGAGAGCGACAAAGCCGGGTTTTCACGCAGATGCGCGATCTGGAGTTCGTCCAGCAACGCTTCCGCGCGATCCGTAATCGCTTGCTTGGAGAGCGGCTTTTCGCTTTCGTCCGTCTGCAGTTCAAGCACTGCGCGAATGTTCTGCTCCACGGTCAGCTTGCGGAACACGGAGGCTTCCTGCGGCAGATACGAGAGCCCGAGGCGTGCGCGTTTATGAATGGGCAGCAGGCTGATGGAGGTGCCATCGAGCAGGATTTCGCCTGCATCCAGCGGCACCAGCCCGACGATCATGTAGAACGACGTGGTCTTGCCCGCGCCGTTTGGACCGAGCAGCCCGACCACTTCGCCGCTTTTCACGTCGAGCGAGACGTCCTTCACGACCGTGCGCGAGCCGTAGCGTTTCTTCAGGTTGCGGACGGTGAGCGAACTGCTCGTGCCGGCCGGCTTACGATGAGGCATGGCGGGCGAATTCACGGCTGCGGCGTTCCTTGCATCTTGGTGGACGGCGTCAGGGTCGCCGGTGCGCCGGTCAGCGGCGCGGCGCCGCCGTTACGCGGGGCGAGCATGGCGCGCACGCGGCCGGTGGGGTTGCCTGGGCCGGCGACGTCAGGTCCGGCCTTCGCCGTATAGAAGTCTTTCTGGCCATCGTAGGTAATCACGCTGCCGTGCACTTCGTCCTGGATCTTGGTAAGGCCCACGAGACGGCGCACAACTGCACGCGTGGTCAGCGTGGTGAGATCCTGCTTGCCGTCGTAGTCAATCCGCACCGCATTGCCTTCGATATATTCGTCGAGGCCGTCGCGTTTCTGGCGGAAATACGAGAGGTTGCCACCCGTGGACGTGCCGGTCGCGTACTGATACCCCTGCGGATCCTGGGTTACATCGACACGATCGGCCTTAATGATGATCGTGCCTTTGGTCGCAACAACGTGGCCAGTGAAGATGTTGACCTGCTTCAGGTCGTCATAGGTCATGTTGTCCGCTTCAATGTTCAGCGGCTTGTCGTTGTCGGCGCGTTCGGCGTGCGCGGCCGGGGCAAATGCCGCCAGCGGCAACGCCACGCAAAGTGCCGTGATCCCGAATTGCACGATACGTGCGGCGCGGCGCGAAAATGCAGCGCGCGCTGCACGCAGACGGCCGGATTCAGGTCGGAGAAACGGTTTGTTCATGCAGTCACACTTGAATGGATTAAGCGCAATTCGTCGGAACTGCCGGGTTTATTTGGATGAGGTGCCGAGGGTATCGGAAGCAGCGATCTGGCCGCGTACCGTCCCAAACAGCTTCATTACCCGGGTCGCGTTGTTGTAGTTCATGCCGTCACCCGTCATCACGGACGGACCGCGCTGAAGTTTAACCGGCTTTTCCGTTTCGATGACATCGTCGTTCACAAGGATGCGAAAGTGCTCCGAATCCGCCGTCATCTGCGGGTCGCCGTAGCCGGCCACACGCAAAATGTGGGCGTTCTCGTACAGGTTGACGATCGAGACGTCGCCGTTCACCGTGCCGCGCTCGGAGGTTGCCGTCACGGTCGGGCGCAGCGGCTGGAACATGCGCATCGCGGGTTTCGTGAGGTCGCTGACTTCATCGTCTTCGTAATGCACCATCGAAATCGCGGTCAGCCTGTACTGCGTCGTGCCGGTGGTGTCGAGTTCGGAGACCGAGAAGTTCGTCGCGAAGTAGTCGGGCGCGTGTTCCTTCGGGCGCTCTGGCTCCTGGGGCTTCGGCAGCGTAGCTTGCAGCAGCCAGTAGGTGATGCCCGCGAGGATGGCCAGCGCGACGACGGGCAGCGCTGACGTCAGTTTGGTGGGTCGTGGCATGGGATTCAGGTTCCGATAGCCGCGGCAAGCAGGCCGTCGTAGGAATTCTGGGCGCGCAGGATGGCGTCGCATACTTCGCGTACCGCGCCTTCGCCGCCTCGTTTGGTCGTCGTGAAATGCACGCGGTTCAATACTTCCTCGTGCGCGTTGGCGGGCGCCCCCGCGAAACCGCACAAGCGCATCACGGCGAGATCGGGCCAGTCGTCGCCCATGTAGCCGCATTCGGTCGCCGAGATGCCCGTGGTTCGCAGCAATTCGGCGAATGCAATGGTTTTATCGGCGACGCCTTGATGAAGGTGCGTCACGCCCAGCTCGCGAGCCCGTGCCGCGACGATGCCGGAGCTGCGTCCCGTAATGATGGCCGTTTGCACGCCCGCCGATTGCAGCAGTTTCACGCCGTGGCCATCGAGTGAATTGAAGGACTTCATGGCGTCGCCGTCGACGGAGAAGAACAGGCTGCCGTCGGTGAACACGCCGTCGATGTCGAAAATCATCAGCTTCACGCGGCTCGCGCGGTCGTGCGCGTCTTCCGTTGCAGCAATATCCGGCGTGAAAGACAAGGTCGACATCAGATTACCTTCTTGGAAAAGAGGTCATGCATGTTCAGGGCGCCGATCAGGATCGCGTTTTCATCCACAACCAGCATCTGATTGATGCGATAACGCTCCATCAGTTCCACCGCTTCCACCGCGAGATGGTCCGGACCGATCGTACGCGGATTACGCGTCATGACATCGATGAGCGGCAGCGTGCGGAAATCGCCGTCGCGCTGAAGAATCCGGCGCAGGTCGCCGTCGGTGAAAATGCCTTCAACGTGACGCTTTTCGTTGACCACGGCCGTCATGCCCATGCGCTTGGCGGTGATCTGGAAGAGGGCGTCGGAGACGGTGGCGTCGAGCGGCACTTCCGGCACTTCCGGCCCGACGCGCATCACGTCGCGCACGTATGTAAGCAGTCGCCGGCCAAGCGCGCCGCCCGGGTGCGAGCGCGCAAAGTCTTCAGGGCCGAAACCGCGGGCGTCGAGCACGGCAACGGCGAGCGCGTCACTCAATGCAAGCGCGGCAGTTGTACTCGCGGTCGGCGAGAGATTCATCGGGCAGGCTTCTTTATCGACGTGCGCATTCAGGTGCACGTCAGCCAGTTTCGCGAGGCTTGATTCAGGCCGCCCGGTGATGGCGATCAATTTTGCCCCGAGGCGCTTGATGATGGGCAGAATGGCAACGAGTTCCGAGGTTTCGCCCGAGTTCGACAGGGCGATGAACACGTCGTCGGCGGTCACCATGCCGAGGTCGCCGTGGCTCGCTTCGGCCGGATGAACGAAGAAGCCGGGCGTGCCGGTGCTTGCGAGCGTAGCCGCGAATTTGCGGGCGATATGCCCGGATTTGCCGATACCCGATACCACCACGCGGCCCTTGCATCCGAGCAGGAATTCGACGGCGCCGGTGAAGTTGTCGTCGAGTTGTGCGGACAGGCCGCGCACAGCGTCGGCTTCAATTTCGAGCACGGTGCGAGCCAGCGCGAGTGCCCGGTCGCCATTGATTTTCGCTATCATGCGCGAAGTATAACAAAGGCACCTTTGCGCCGCGCCGGAGACGGGGCGGCCTTCAGCCGCTCATCCGCCCCCGCAAGGCCGTGTGTTTTGTTGCGCGCAACGCTTGCGCGCGTTAAAAAACACAAGATACGGATGCGCTCCCCGAGCCGCCATCCGCCGACAAACGAGGACGCTAGACGGATGACTTCCCCGCTTGAAATGACGTTGCTGTTGCTGCTGTGTTCAGTGGCAGGGGTCGTCGTATTCCGCTTCTTCAACCTGCCGCCCATGTTGGGGTACCTGGCGGTTGGGATCATCGTCGGACCGCACGCTGCCGGCATTGCGCCGGATAGCGACCGCGCGCAGCATCTGGCTGAATTCGGCGTGGTGTTCCTGATGTTTTCGATCGGGCTGGAATTCTCGTTATCGAAATTGCGTTCAATGCGGCGGATTGTGTTCGGTCTCGGCGCCAGTCAAGTGGCCGCAACGATTGCGTTGGCGCTTTTGTTCGGATGGATCGCGAACTTCTGGACCGACATGTCGTGGGAGGCGAGCATTGCGTTGGGCGGCGCGTTGTCGATGTCGTCGACCGCCATCGTTTCGAAAATGCTTGCCGAACGGCTCGAACTGGAATCCGAGCATGGCCGCAATATCTTCGGCGTATTGCTGTTCCAGGATCTGGCCGTGGTGCCGCTGCTGATCATCATTGCCGCGTTTGGCAACGGCAATTCGAAGGAGCTGGCGTTCTGGCTCGCACTCGCCGCGATCAAGATCGTGGTGGCGTTGACGGTGCTGCTGTTCATCGGCCAGAAATTCATGACGCGCTGGTTTAATATTGTCGCGCGCCGGCGCTCGCAAGAACTCTTCATGCTGAACCTGCTACTGGTGACGCTGGGCGCGGCGTTCATCACCGATAAATTCGGCCTCTCGCTCGCGCTCGGCGCGTTTATCGCGGGCATGCTGATCGCGGAAACGCCGTACCGGCATCAGGTGGAAGAGGACATCAAGCCGTTCCGCGACGTGCTGCTCGGGCTGTTTTTCGTGACCACGGGCATGCTGCTCAATCCGCGCGTGATCTGGGAACACCCGTTTCTCGTGGCGTCGTTTTTCGTTTTGCCGATCCTGCTGAAAGCCGTGATGATCACCGGCCTCGCGCGGCTATTCGGCTCGCCGCCGGGCGTGGCGATGCGCACCGGGCTCAACCTCGCGCAGGCTGGCGAGTTCGGGTTTGTGCTGCTGAACCTGATCCTCGATAAACACCTTGTCGAGCCCGTGTTGCTGCAAGCCATCCTTTCGTCGATGCTGCTTTCCATGCTGGCCGCGCCGTTCATCATCCAGAATGCCGACCGGATCGTGCTGCGGCTTTCCTCCACTGAATGGTTGCGGCAGTCGCTGCAGATGACGCGGATTGCGACGCAGAGCATCAAGCAAAGTGGCCACGTGATTATCTGCGGCTACGGCCGCGCGGGGCAAAATCTGGCGCGAATGCTGGAACACGAAGGGTTGTCGTACGTTGCGCTCGACCTGGACCCCGATCGCGTGGCGGCAGCGGCGGCTGCGGGTGAAAGCGTGGTGTACGGCGATGCCGGCCGGCGCGAGGCGCTCGTCGCGGCCGGTATTCATCGCGCGGCCACGGTCGCGATCACCTTCGCGAACACGCCGTCCGCGTTGCGCGTGCTGCACAGCATTCATGAGCTCGAACCCACGTTGCCGACCATCGTTCGTACGGTTGATGACGCCGATCTGGAAAAGCTGATTGCGTCGGGCGCGACGGAGGTGATTCCGGAAATCGTGGAAGGAAGCTTGATGCTGGCGTCGCATACGTTGGTGCTGATGGGCGTGCCCATGCGGCGCGTGGTCCGGCGCGTGGAAGAAATGCGCGACGAGCGTTACAGCATGCTGCGAGGATATTTTCACGGCGCGGATGAAGACGACGATGAGCGTCGCGAACAGGTCCGGCTACAATCAGTTCCCGTCGATGAAAACGCCGACGCGGTCGGCCGTACGCTCGATGAGCTCGGGCTGGTGGGCGACGGGGTGGAGGTGACAGCCATTCGCCGGCACGGAATTCGCGGCGTAGAGCCTGATCCCGACACCAAGCTGCGGGCGAGCGACATTGTGGTGCTGCGCGGTTTGCCCGAGGCGCTGCAGCAGGCCGAAGAACGGCTGTCGCGCAATCGCCGTGCGGGCGCGGTAGCCTGAGGTTTTCCAGGAGACATCATTCATGTCTGAAATGTCTGAGTTCGCAGCGTCCTCTGTATCGAGCGTATCCAATCCTGCCGCTTTTATCCGGGAGCGGATTCGCACGGTGCCGGACTGGCCGCAGCCCGGTGTGCAATTCCGCGATATCACCCCGGTTTTGCAGGATCGGCGCGCGCTGCGCACGCTGATCGACATGCTGGTGCAGCGTTATATCGATGCACGAATCGACACTATTGCCGGACTCGATGCGCGTGGTTTTATCATCGGACCGATTCTCGCTTACGAACTAGGCCTGGGATTCGTGCCGATCCGCAAGAAGGGCAAGCTGCCGTTCAGGACGCTGTCGCAGTCGTATGAACTTGAATATGGCAGCGCGACCGTAGAAATTCACGAAGATGCGTGCAAGCCCGGCGAGCGGGTAGTGCTGGTCGACGACCTGATTGCAACGGGCGGCACGATGATGGCCGGCAAGATGTTGCTCGAACGGCTCGGCGCGGTGGTGGTCGAGGGAGCGGCGATTATCGATTTGCCGGAGCTTGGCGGGTCAAAACTTCTGCGCGAATCGGGCTTGCAGCTCTATACGGTCTGCGAATTCAGCGGCCATTAATTTCTCCGGGTTACTTCTCCGACTTCTCTCACTCATGCCAAATTTCCTCCTGTTTCTCGCGGCTTCCATTGCCATTACCGTGGCGCCCGGTCCGGACAATCTCCAGGTGCTCGCGCGCGGCATTTCGCAAGGGCGTGCCGCCGGGCTGGTTGCGGCGGTTGGATTTGCCGCCGGGATCTCGTTTCATACGACGCTCGCCGCGCTTGGCGTGGCCGCGTTGCTCAAGTCTTCACCTGTCGCGTTTGAGGCGGTCAAGCTGGCTGGCGCTGCTTATCTGATCTGGATTGGCATCAAGTCGATTCGCAGCAAGGGTTTGTCGAGCGCGCACGAGCGGCCGAGCCAGCCGTTGACTGTCGTGTTTCGGCAAAGCGTGATCGGCAATATGCTGAACCCGAAAGTGACGCTGTTTTTTATCGTGTTCCTGCCGCAGTTCGTGAATCCGCATGGCGTCCAAAGCGTCATGTTGCAGATGTTCGAGCTTGGCGGCGTGTTCATGTTGCAGACGGTGGTTGTGTTCTCGGTTTTTGGCGTCGCCGCCGGGATGATCGGCGCTTATTTGAAGCGGCGTCCGAAGGTGGGCGTGTGGCTCGACCGGCTGGCTGGCGCGACATTTATCGGGCTCGGGATTCGCGTGGCGTTAAAGGATTAGGACGGAGTCGTCACGGTGTGCGCGGGGAGCTACTGCGGTTTGACCCGGGCGGTCAAACTCAAACGCCGGTCTCGCTGCTAATAAAACCCCCTGTACAATTTCCGGCTTTCCGTCGCCGCCGGAGCCCCTCATGAGCTTGCCTGCCATTGTCGCCGCACGTCGTTTCGATGTTTCGGCGCATTTGCCGTTTTACATCGGCCGTGAACGGGTCGGCTGGATCCGGCGCATCGATGCACCCGCGCTGCAGTCGTGGCCGGATGTGTTTCACATCGATCAAACGTCGATCCGCCTCGCCGATACTTTCGCCGACCTCAACGCGCGCAGCGCCGCGCTCGGCGCGGTGATCGGCATGCTGGCCGCCGATGGCCGCATTCCCGGCTGGCGCAATGAAACCTACGCCATCCGTAATGCCTTCGACGCCGAGCCGCTTGCGTTTATCGAACGGGCGGCTTCGCGGTTCTTCGGCACAATGACGTACGCGGTTCATCTGAACGGCATTGTTGAAGAGCCGGGCCGCGCGCCAGAGCTCTGGATCGCCCGGCGCAGCGACACCAAAGCGACCGATCCCGGCATGCTCGATAACGTGGTCGCCGGCGGTATCGGCTGGGGGATGGGGATCGAGGAAACGCTCGTGAAGGAGTGCTGGGAAGAATCGGGCATGCAGCCGCAGTTGGCGGTCCAGGCTATTCGCGGACGCGAATTCTATGTGCTTCAATCACTGCCCGAAGGCACGCAAGCCGAGCTGATTTACGTTTTCGACCTGACCCTGCCTGCTGATTTCGCGCCACGCAATCAGGATGGCGAAGTGGGTGAACATCGGCTTGCGCGCATAGATGAAGTCGCGCGCTGGATTGAAGAAGGCGCAATGACAGTCGATGCCAGTCTGGCCACTCTGGATTGCCTGCTGCGCCGCAAGTGGATAGATGAAGAAGCGTGCGAGGGCATGCCGGCGATTTATTTACCGCCGGTAGTTTGAAAACGTGTTGAACGTGCTTTGAAATATCTCAAAGGAGTATCGATTCATGTCGACCGAACATAGTTTTATCTTGAAGTTGTCGTGTCCGGATCGTCCCGGCATTGTGCATGCCGTGTCTGGTTTCCTATTCGATCTCGGCAGCAATATTCTCGATTCCGCGCAATTCGGCGACAGTCACACCGGCGAGTTTTTCATGCGTGTGCACTTCCAGCAAGTTGGCGGTGATCCCGGTCTCAATGCGTTGCGCACTTCGTTCAGCACACTCGCCGATGAATTCGGCATGAAGTGGGAACTGCACGATGCGTCGATGAAACCGCGCGTGATGATCATGGTGTCGAAGATCGGACATTGCCTGAACGACTTGCTGTTCCGATATCGCACGGGGCAACTTGGGATCGAGATTCCGGCGATTGTTTCGAATCACCGTGAGTTTTATCAGTTGGCCGCTAGTTATGACGTGCCGTTTCACCACTTACCGTTGATGGCATCTACGCCCGAAGCAAAGGCATCGCAGGAAGCGCGGGTGCTGGAGATTGTCGATCAGCACAAGATCGATCTCGTCGTGCTCGCGCGTTATATGCAGATTTTGTCGCCGGAAATGTGTGCGGCGCTTAATGGCCGGGCTATTAATATTCATCACTCGTTCTTGCCGAGCTTTAAAGGCGCCAAGCCTTATTATCAGGCGTTCGATCGTGGCGTTAAGTTGATTGGCGCTACTGCGCATTATGTGACGACGGATCTTGATGAAGGGCCGATCATCGAGCAGGAAGTTGAGCGCGTGGACCACAGCATGACACCGGATCAGTTGACGGCAATCGGGCGTGATGTGGAATGCGTGACGCTCGCGAGGGCCGTGCGGTGGCACGTGGAGCACCGGATCGTGTTGAATGGGAGTAAGACGGTGGTGTTCAAGTAGGGGACGTTCGCACTTGATCGGGGGGCGGTTTGGGGGGGGCGGGGTTGTGTCGGGGTGCACGGGTTCTGCGTTAGCGGTCGGAGTCTATGCCGGGTTGGTAGGTTCCGGGGGTAGCGGTCTGGGTCAATGCCGGGTTGCTGCTTTCCAGGTTTTTGCGCGTTCGGTGTTAGCTGATCTTTTTCGCTCTATTAGCCACTGTGCGTGGCGGCACGGGCGGATTCAACCGGTCGATGCAACACCTCTGTTCCAATAGGGAAATCGGAGGATGAAGCTATGAAACGACAAGCGAAACCGTGGTTGACGTCGACCCAGAAGGGCGAGATCTGGAGGCGCTGGCGCGCAGCGGAGTCCGTCAGCGAGATCGGGCGGGCGCTTGAGCGTGAAGTGGGCTCGGTGCACCGGATGCTTGCTAAGCGCGGTGGCATCGCGCCACTGCCAAGAAAGCGCTCGCCACGCGCACTGACGCCCGAGGAGCGCGAAGCGATCTCGCGTGGGCTGAGCGCAAACTGGTCTTCAAACCGCATTGCAGCGCGTCTGAACCGAGCGCCATCGACGATCAGCCGGGAGATCGAACGCAACGGTGGGCCGATAAAGTACCGCGCACAACAGGCCGACGCCAACGCCTGGAAGAATGCGCTACGGCCCAAAGCCTGTGCACTTTCAAACCGGGCGCGATTACGCCAGCTCGTGGCAAGCAAGCTCAAACTACAATGGGCACCTGCCCAGATATCGGGCTGGCTTAAACGGCAGTTTCCAGTCAATAAGCTCATGCAACTGTCACATGAAACGATCTACCGAAGCCTGTACGTACAAGCTCGGGGTGTCCTTAAAAAGGAGCTGATGGAGCATTTGCGCACCAATCGCGTGATGCGGCGTGCTAAAAAAGCAACGGGCAGCGGACAAAATAGAGGGGCGATCATCGATGCTGTATCAATCAGCGAACGTCCCGCAGAAGTGAAAGACCGAGCGGTTCCCGGGCACTGGGAAGGTGACTTGATATCGGGCTCGAACAATTCGCATATTGCCACCCTGGTTGAACGCCAATCGCGCTTTGTGATGCTGGTGAAAGTCCAAGGCAAAGACACTGCAAGCGTCGTGTCGGCTCTGATCAAGCAGGTGAAGAAGCTGCCTAAGGAGTTGCGCCAAACGCTCACGTGGGACCGTGGCCGCGAACTGGCAAGTCACAAGACGTTCACTCTTGCCACCGAGGTCGACGTGTATTTCTGCGATCCGCGCAGTCCTTGGCAACGCGGTAGCAACGAGAATACGAACGGCCTGCTACGTCAGTACTTCCCTAAAGGCACACGCCTGGATGGTTATTCACAAGCCGAGTTGAACAAGGTCGCCGCACTTCTGAATGGACGACCACGTAAAACCCTCGACTTCATGGCGCCAGCCAATAAACTTGCAGAAGTTATAGGTGTTGCGATCACCAGTTGAATCCGCCCGTCTTTTCTTTGTCCAAAGCGACAAAGAAACGAAGCAAAGAAAGCGCTTTCACCTCTCTAAAAATTAAGTGTCCACAGCGTGCAGTTTTATTTCATTGGTACCCCAAAAGCACGGTGCTCGCCAGAGCCACGGATGTGTGAAACCCTCCTTCTCGCGAATCCTGACAGTAAAACGCTTCGCCCCGTACGTTCTCGGGCAAGCACCTTTTCCAAGCAAACCCGCACGGCCTCACGCGCTTTCCAGGTTCCGTTTCTTTAAAGTTTGGTTGTGTGGTCTGCGCTGCAGAGATGCGTGCTCAGCTTCACGGATTACGGACTGATGTGTACTGCTGCTTCATTTTTTTGCGAAGCAGCTGGTGGCTTGCAGTCATTTTGTCGGGTACGGCCTCGCGCATTTTGAAGGCCTTGTTCCCCGAATGGTTTTGCAGCATGTTTCGTCATGCGTACAAATTTGGTGGATGGTTCACGCGGATAGCGCGGGGTGCTTTTCGACTAGGTTCAGTCACTGGTGGCGAAGCGTGGGGTATCCGTGTTCGGAGAAAGAGGGGTTCACACATCCGTGGCTCTGGCGAGCACCGTGCTTTTGGGGCACCAATGAATAAAAACTGCACGCTGTGGACACTTAGGGTAGTGCTGTTAAAAGCGCTTTCTTTGCTTCGTTTCTTTGTCGCTAAGTACCAAGAAATGACGCGCCGCCACGCGCAGTGGCTAATAGTGATAAAGAAAACATCCAACATAAAACGCGCGAAAACCTGGAAAGCAGCAACCTGGCACTGACCCCGACCGCCAACCCCGCAACCAATGATCCGTGCAATCCCGCCACCGGCGCGAGCAAAAAACCGCTAAACCAGCCTCAAATAAACCAACTCACGCTTGAGATAAGCATAAAAAATCGGCGCGGCAATAACACCTGGCAATCCAAAAGCGGCTTCCATCGCGAGCATGGCCAGCAGCAATTCCCAGGCGCGCGCTTCGATCTGGCCGCCAATGATCCGCGCATTCAAAAAGTATTCGAGCTTGTGAATGACGATCAGGAAGATCAGCGAAGCCACAGCCGTCCCAAACGACACCGACAATGAAATCCCCACAATAATCGCGTTCGAAACGAGGTTGCCGATCACCGGCAGCAATCCGACGATAAACGTCACCATCACCAGCGTTTTCGATAGCGGCAGCCGTTCGTGAAACACCGGCAGCGCAACCAGCAAATACAGCGCCGTGAACGTTGCGTTGATCGCGGAAATCTTGACCTGCGCAAAAACGATCCGTCGAAACGCCTCTGAGAAACGCGTCACGCGCGTCACGAGCGCAGTTGAAAGCGGCAAGCGATGCGATGTCCGGGGAACGCCCACCGCGATAATCGCGCCCACGATCATGCCAATCAACACATGCCCGAAGCCACGCGCCGCGTCTTTGCCGCCCTGCTGCAACATGGCGGCGTGGGTTTGCATCAGCTCGGCGGCCTTGTCCTTCATCTGTTCGGCATCGACAGGAAGGTAGTTCGCGATCCAGTCGGGCACTTGCAGGCGCGCATGCGACGTGAGCTTCATCAGCTGATCGAGAAGCTTTTGAACGCTCGGGACATCGCGCTGAAAATGATCGATGAGCAGGACAGTTCCGCCCGCCAGCCCACCGACAATCACCGCCGCCACAATTACGACCGCGACCCAGCGCGCGCGTCCGCTCGTCATGGTCTTTTCGATCAGGGGCGCGATCATATGCACAAGCTGATACACCAGCATTCCCGCCAACAGCGCGCCAAGCAACTGCAGATGCAGCACCAGGAACAAACCGGCGAACGCGGCGATATAACTGCCAATCTCGACCGCCGACAACTTCGGCATGCTCATGTCACTCGTCAGCCGGACGGGCCGGACAGCGGGCCTGGTCTCGGCCGCTTCGTTGCGCTTTGCCATGAATCCTTTTGTCTCCTGCCGCTAACGGGTTATCAACTGCCGCGGCCCGAACGGCACGCGGCTCCTTGTTGCGGTGTGGGCGAATCTGTCATGCGGCCGATCTTGGCCTTTGCAGCAAAGGCGCAAGATACCGGCCGGTAAAACTGGCCTTCGACTGCGCGACGTGCTCCGGTGTCCCCTGCGCGATGATCTGGCCGCCACCGGCGCCGCCCTCCGGACCGAGGTCGATGACCCAGTCCGCACTTTTTATTACATCCAGATTATGCTCGATGATTACGACAGTATTACCTTGATCTCGCAGCCGATGAATCACTTCCAGCAAGAGCGCGATGTCGTGGAAGTGCAGGCCCGTGGTCGGTTCATCGAGGATGTACAGAGTCCGACCCGTATCACGCTTGCTCAGTTCCAACGAAAGCTTGACGCGCTGCGCCTCGCCGCCCGACAGCGTGGTCGCTGACTGACCGAGCCGGATATACCCGAGACCCACGTCGAGCAAGGTTTTCAGCTTGCGCGCGACAATGGGCACGGGTTTGAAGAACTCGTGCGCGGCTTCCACGGTGAGGTCGAGCACCTCGTGGATGTTCTTGCCCTTGTACTGGACATCGAGCGTTTCGCGGTTATATCGCTTGCCGTGACAGACGTCGCAAGGCACGTAGACGTCGGGCAAAAAGTGCATTTCGACCTTGAGCACGCCGTCGCCCTGGCACGCTTCGCAGCGTCCGCCCTTCACGTTGAACGAGAAACGGCCGGGATCGTAGCCCCGTTCCTTCGATGCCGGTACGCCCGCGAACAATTCGCGGATCGGCGTAAAAAGGCCCGTATAGGTCGCGGGATTCGAGCGCGGCGTACGGCCGATCGGCGATTGATCGACGTTGATCACCTTATCGAAGTGTTCCAGCCCTTCAATGGATTCGTAGGGTGCGGGCTCTGCGGACGATCCGTACAAATGTTGGGACACCGCGTGATACAGCGTGTCATTGATCAGCGTGGACTTGCCCGAACCGGATACGCCCGTCACGCAAGTCAGCAATCCGACCGGGAGATCAAGCGACACGTGCTTCAGGTTGTTGCCGTAAGCCTCGATGATCCGCAGCCGCCGTTCGTCCGGCGGCGTGCGGTCGGTCGAATAGCTGATGCTCCGTTTCCCCGATAAATACTGTCCGGTCATCGAATTCGGATCGTTCTCGACGTGCTTCGCCGACCCTTGCGAGACGATCTCGCCGCCATGCACGCCCGCGCCCGGACCCATGTCGACCACGTAGTCGGCCATGCGGATCATGTCTTCATCGTGTTCGACCACGATCACCGAATTGCCGATGTCGCGCAGATGCTTGAGCGTGGCAATGAGCCGGTCGTTGTCGCGTTGATGCAAGCCGATCGACGGTTCGTCGAGCACGTACATCACGCCCGTCAAACCGGAACCTATCTGCGATGCCAGCCGGATACGCTGCGCCTCGCCGCCGGAAAGCGTCTCGGCGCTGCGTTCCAGCGACAAATAGTCGAGCCCGACGTTATTCAGGAACGTCAGCCGCGCGACGATTTCCTTGATGACCCGATCGGCGATCTCGCCTTTCGCGCCTTCAAGGTGCAGCGTGTGGAAATAACCGAGCGTCTCGCGCAGCGGCCAGCCGCTCACTTCGTAAATGGCGCGCGCATTTTCGCCGGTGCCCAGCTTGACGTTGCGCGCCTCGGTCCGCAGCCGCGTGCCTTCGCACGCCGGGCACGCCTGGTTGTTCTGATACTTCGCCAGTTCCTCGCGGACCGCCGCCGAATCCGTTTCCTTGTAGCGGCGTTCCAGACTAGGAATGATCCCTTCGAATGCATGCTCGCGGACCGTCGTACGGCCGCGCTCGTTGATATACGAGAACGGAATGACCTCTTTGCCCGAGCCGAAAAGCAGGACCTTGCGGACGTTTTCCGGCAGATCCTCGAAGGCGCCGTCTATATCGAAATCGAAAAACGACGCCAGGCTTTGCAGCATCTGGAAATAGAACTGGTTGCGCCGGTCCCATCCTTTCACCGCGCCCGCCGCCAAAGACAGCGACGGATGCGCGACCACCCGCTTCGGGTCGAAGAACGTGATCTGGCCGAGGCCGTCGCACTCGGGGCACGCACCCATCGGGTTGTTGAACGAGAACAGGCGCGGCTCAAGTTCCTGCAGCGAATACGAACAGATTGGGCAAGCGAACTTCGAGCTGTACAGGTGCTCTTTCTCGGAGTCCATTTCGAGCGCGATCGCGCGGCCATCGGCGAGACGCAATGCTGTTTCGAACGATTCCGCGAGCCGTTGCTTCATGTCCGGCCGCACTTTCAACCGGTCGATAACGACATCGATAGTATGTTTGTCGTTCTTCTTCAGCTTGGGCAACGACTCGATTTCGTAGATTTTCGCGACGCCTTCGTTGGCCGTTCCCCCGCCCGACCGCACGCGAAACCGGATAAAACCCTGCGCCTGCATGGCTTCGAACAATTCCAGATGCTCACCCTTGCGGTCCGCGACCACGGGCGCGAGGATCATCAGCTTCGTTTCCTCGGGCATGGCGAGCGCGGCGTCGACCATTTGCGACACGCTTTGCGCTTCGAGCGGAATGTGGTGGTCGGGGCAGTGCGGCGTACCGACGCGGGCAAACAGCAGGCGCAGGTAGTCATGGATCTCGGTGACGGTGCCGACGGTGGAACGCGGATTATGCGAAGTCGCCTTCTGTTCGATAGAAATAGCCGGCGACAATCCTTCGATCAGGTCGACGTCGGGTTTCTCCATCAACTGCAGGAATTGACGCGCGTAGGCAGACAAACTTTCGACGTAGCGACGCTGACCTTCGGCGTAGAGCGTGTCGAACGCAAGCGACGATTTCCCCGAACCTGACAAGCCCGTAATCACGATCAGCTTGTGACGCGGCAAGTCGAGATTGATGTTCTTAAGGTTGTGGGTGCGAGCCCCACGAATACGAATTTCTTCCATGAACCGGGCGGAAAGTAAGGGGGCTAAACCTGCTACTATAACGACTTTTCGAGGGGGCGTTGCCCGCGCCCGTCGACGTCAATCAAGCATGCGGCGGGGTTGTGAAGGGTGCTGGCGGATTACTGATGGTCCATTAAAGGATCACTCATGGTCTACTTAAGCGGCGTTCAGGTAACCTCCGCGCGAATTTTGCGTCTGACGCTGGCGCAGGTCTGAAGCAGATCCAGACGCCTTAGCCACCAGTCTCATATAGTGCCGTTCCGGGCAACCACAAGGCGGCCGTGCTTGAGTTCCGCGTCCGCGCGCACGGCTAGACGCGTTTCCACATTACCTCGTCCCGATGTCCAATCCGTCTGCTACGTCCACACGTCTGAGCGCGCCCGAGTTGCGTGCGACCGTGTCGCTTGCCGCTATCTTTGCGCTGCGCATGCTCGGTCTCTTCATGATCATGCCGGTGTTTTCGATCTACGCGAGAACCATCCCCGGCGGTGACAACGTGCTGCTGGTCGGCATTGCGCTCGGCGCTTACGGCGTCACGCAGTCGCTGCTTTACATCTTCTACGGGTGGGTGTCCGACAAGCTCGGGCGCAAGCCCGTCATTGCTTTCGGGCTGATCGTGTTTGCGATCGGCAGCTTCGTGGCGGCGGTCGGCCATTCCATGACGTGGATCATTGTCGGCCGGGTTATCCAGGGCATGGGAGCGGTATCGTCGGCGGTAATCGCGTTTATTGCCGACCTGACCACGGAAGAAAACCGCACGAAAGCCATGGCCATGGTGGGCGCGAGCATTGGTGTCTCGTTCGCGGTCGCCATTGTGGGCGCGCCAATCGTGTTCCAGTGGGTCGGCATGAGCGGTCTGTTCACGCTGATCGGATTTTTATCGATACTCGCGGTCGGCGTCGTGATCTGGGTCGTCCCGGACGCGCCCAAGCCGCCTGTGCACGTGAAAGCGCCGTTCGCCGAAGTGCTGCACAACGTAGAATTGTTGCGCCTGAACTTTGGCGTGCTGGTGTTGCACGCTACGCAAACCGCTTTGTTTCTCGTTGTGCCGCGCATTCTGGAAGCGGGCGGTTTACCCGTCGCAGCGCATTGGAAAGTCTATCTACCCGTGATGGGCCTGGCGTTCGTCATGATGGTGCCGGCGATTATTGCCGCCGAAAAACGCGGAAAAATGAAGGCCGTGATGGTCAGCGCCATAGGTCTTATCCTGATTGGCCAGTTGTTACTCGGCGCCGCTCCGCATACCCTGTGGGCAGTGGCCGCAGTTTTGTTCGTGTACTTCCTGGGCTTCAATGTGCTGGAAGCGTCGCAGCCGTCGCTCGTCTCCAAACTCGCGCCTGGCACGAGAAAGGGAGCGGCGGCAGGCGTCTACAACACAACGCAATCCATCGGCCTCGCTATTGGCGGGGTGATCGGCGGCTGGCTATTGAAAGTAGATGGGCAGAGCGCTGTGTTTTTCGCGTGCTCAGGGTTGGTTTTTGCATGGTTGATCGTAGCGCTGAACATGAAACCGCCGCCGCAGAAAGTCCGGCGCACGGCTTGAGCGGCAGTCGTTTTTTGTCGTGCGAGCGCACGGCATCAGGTCAAATTGAATTGAATTGAATCGAATCAACAGGAGAAATCATGGCATCCGTCAATAAAGTCATTCTCGTCGGCAATCTGGGAGCCGATCCGGAAACTCGCTATCTGCCGAGCGGCGACGCCGTGGCCAACATCCGTCTTGCCACCACCGATCGCTTCAAGGACAAGACGTCCGGCGAGATGAAGGAGCTGACGGAATGGCATCGCGTGTCGTTCTTCGGGCGGCTGGCCGAGATCGTGAACGAGTATTTGAAGAAGGGCTCGTCGGTGTATATCGAGGGCCGGATCCGTACGCGTAAATACACCGATCAGGCCGGCGTGGAAAAGTATGCGACCGAGATCGTCGCCGAGCAGATGCAGATGCTGGGCGGACGCAGCGGCGCAGGCGGCGGTGGTGGCGATGAAGGCTACAGCCGTGCACCGGCCGAGCGCAGCAGTGGCGGCGGTGGTGCTAGCCGTGGCGCCGCAGCGGGCGGACGTCCTGCGGGCGGCGGCAACGCTGGCGGCGCGAGCCGTCCGAGCGCGCCTGCGGGCGGCGGTTTCGACGAAATGGACGACGATATTCCGTTTTGATGGGCATACCCGCAGTAATTGTTGCGTTTGATCAGAAAGCCCGCCCCGTGCGGTAATGCCGTTCAGTAAGGTCCTTCTTAAGGTATCGAACGGTGTAACGTTTAGGTCGGGATTTGACGACCCGCTCGCATGCGCGACCGGGTCGTTTTCATTGGGTAAAGCCTTGAGCCGTTCACGCAAACGCTTAAGGCACGCTGGCAATTTTGCGTAGGCCGGAGTAACAGCGGCCCACATCATTTCGTGCTGGATCGTATGAAAGGCCCGCACGAAGCTGATATCAGTCGGCTCGAGTTTGGCTTCCCATGCGGCGCTGGCGATCTCACGGCGAATCAGGTTGTAGGCGATCAACGCGCCCCATATTTCCTGATACACCCCTTCGACGCTGCGGCTGCGCAAGGTCAACTCCGAACCCAGCATCGATTGCTTGATCTCCCGGAAACTGGTTTCGATCTGCCAACGACGCTCGTAGCAGGCCACGATATCGGCGGGTTTGAAACGCCGACGCTCGCCCAGCGAAGTCAGCAGCACGCGTTCACGCCCGCGCGCGATGGTGCGGATCGCCCGCGCGTCCCAGAATTCGGGCAAAGCCGGGCATTTCTTGCGCGCCTGCTGCAAGACGCGCATGCGCACCGTTGCATCGTCAGCGGTACCCGCGATCACTTCCCAGCAGGTATTGGATTTGGCTGGAATCAGAAAGTGGCGATTGCGTGCGCCCATCGTCAGACCACACAGAATCTCAGCGGCCAGAAAGCCCTTGTCGAACACAGTCAGCGAGTCTTCCGGTATCTGCGGCAGCAGGCTTTTGGCGTACACCATTTCGTTGGTGTCGTAGCGACCGAAATTGATATCGGCGACCAGATGCGTCGGAATCGCGGTGAGCGTCACTGCGCGCACTTGCGGATAACTGGCCACCTTGCCACTGGCGTAACCCTGTGCGCCGAAGTGCTCACGGTTGGCCGGGCTGTCGGGCGTGCGCAGCGTGGTGCCGTCCATCGCCCACAGACTCAACCCCTTGAATGCATGGTGAGCCGCGTCTTGCGTCGTCCAAGCACGTGCTGTCTGCTCAAACAGCCAAGCCAACGGTGCTTCGCCGACGCGCTGACGCGCCTGCGCCGCCGCGCTCTTGCTGACAAACGGCGCGGCCTCGTTGGGCAACGCTAGATCAAGGCTGTCCAGCACCTCGCTGACTGACCAGTGCCGGTACATCGCCAGTGCGATTACCAGCCACACCACCTGTTCAGCCGGTAGGCGGCGGCGCCTCAGGCTTGCCGTCCCCGTAGCACGGACTGCACGTTCGATCCATTCGTAACGCAGATGCTCAGCCAGCCGGCTCAGGTCGGCTACCGGCTCTTGCGCTTCGATCAGATAGGTAAGGTGGGCTGAGAGCATCGCGCTGAAAAGTTAACAGCTTGGCGCGTTGTTTACAACCTCTTCCTGCTTCAAAAACAAAATGCCGCTCAGCTCTTAACTGAACGGCATTACGCCTTGCGCGGGCTTTTTTGTCCCGTTTTCCAGCGTGTCTAGAGTCTAGACACGCTGGTGAAATAGCTGTCGGTTGACATTGCGCTGGTGACGACAGCGATCTGGTTTGTCGCTATCTCAGGAGTCGACGCGGAGCTTAAGTTTGTTCTCCGTCCACACGTTGGGCTTGTCTGGGCCGTCGGAAAGTACATGTGGGGCAAGTCAAAGGACACTGAAGTACCCGGGCAAGCTCGTGAGATCTGGCTTTGCTGCGCATTCAGCGAATTTCAGGACGAACATAATGAATCGGACCGTTTATTCACCGCTGTACATATCGGTGTTACGGGGGCAAGTCTGGCACGAAGAGCTTCCGAGCACTCACGCCTTTGGCTTCAGGTTGATTAGGCTCCTGTACCGGGGATGACTCCGGTGTCCGGCTTCTCAATAACGACCAGACCTTTGCCTAGTTGTCTCATTTAGAGCGTGTCTAGAATCTAGACACACGTTGTCATCCGTGCACCATTATCGGCCCCCGGCCCCAGAGCGTTCATTGACGGACAATCGGGCCGAATCGCTACGCAGCTACAGTCCTGCTCGAGAGCGTGACTAGGCTCCAGATACGCATCGTTAGCGACGAGCCATTCTCGCGCTCAGGAGGCATCGCGATGAAAGGTCTCCGGCGTCCTTGCGGCTGCGGGCGCGTTTGGCCTTTGTGTAGACGGTGGCCTCCGCCAAGTTGCTGAGTCGGTCTCGCAAATCCTGTGAGGAAGAAATCCAAATAGCTCTTTCACAGTCGCCGTTTTCCGGCATCTCTCATCAGTTGCATTGTGCGTTGATATATCCGGTTTTAATTGAGCCTGCGCGACATTGAAGAGTTGCTGTTCAAGCGGGGCGTGGTTGTTAGCTGCGAGACAATCCGGCGCTTGTGCGACTAGTTGTTTGCCGCAATCTTCGCACCGAGCGTCACGGTTGCGCGTCGCAAGCTGGGCACCACACGGCATCTGGACGAAGTGTTTGTTACGCCCCGGACGAGCCTTATTTGCTATGGCGAGCAGTCGATCCGCATCGCTCGGAACTGAATGTCCGGCTGCATAAGCGTCGCGACACGGCCGCAGCCAAGCGGTTTTTCAAGCAAGTGCTGGCCTTTGTCACGACGTGCCGCGCAAGATTGTGAGCAACCAATAGCGCTGCGCCCCGTCCGCGAAAGCTGCGGTTGCTGAACCGGCAAACTTCGAACACGCCTTCGTCAACGGCAGTGCTCGAGTCCACAACGGCGCCGATAACACTCATCAGCGCAACGCGTGAACGCGAGCGTCGCAGGCGCGGCTTTCACGATACCGAACGCATGCACAATTCTTGCCGAGCTTCGGTCAAATTCGGCAGCACTCGGCCTTCAGGCGGCACTTACTACGTGCTTCGCTTTACCGCACACAACTCGGTGAACGGTTCGCATAGCACCGCTTTACTGAGCTGCCCCAAAATCCATCTATTTTCTCGAAGGAAGGGGCGCCACCCCTATGTTTGCGCGCCGTGAACCATTCAACATGACGGAGCCGTCACACCGCTTGAGCGACTGATAATCCATGTCGCGCAACTCGTCGCCGACTTGGCCGACGAGCTTGCCAGCGTGTTGCTTCTCGCTCCGGCGTAGTCCCGTGCCCTTTGTGACGCCGTTCAGATAGCTCAGCCAGCGGCGCCGGAATCTCGACACGGTCAGCCTGGAGCCCGTAGCTGTCTATTGCAGAGATGAACGACCTCGCTGCACAAGGCTGAGGTGGAACACTATGAAGATCACGGCCGACACCAATGTCCTTGGCCCCACGATTACCGGCGGCGGTGAGCGGTAAAGTAAGGTGACGCAGGCGGAGCTTGGAGAGAGCAGATATCGTGGCCGTAGCGCTTCCTTTATTGTGCGAGTTGTTCTGGGTGCTATCGCAAGGCTACAAAATCGCCGCTGACGACATTGCCGGTGCCGTGCGAACCTCGACTAGCGCTGCGAATGTGATGGTCTACCCACCTGCTGTAGAAGCGGACTGGTGCTTTCTGATCCGGTGGGGATGTTCCGACGGCTTGATGGCGTATAAGGGGAAGCGGTGAAACGTCAGACGGCGCAAGGCGGATCTGCCCGTCTGCTTGGATAAAGATTACATCGCGCTGTATTCAAATTTTCGAACAACCCGAACGACTCGGCGTATTCCTATCTCGTGCCTGAATAACCTGCGCTGTTGATCTCCGCTCAAGCCGCGGCTTCATCCCACTTAATTAACGAATTTTGGGCGTCACATAGCGAATGGCCAAAAGCGCCTACCAATTGTCATTAGCAAGACTCGTCTTATGCAGGCTGTATATACATACAGCGTGCGAGGAAACCAGGAAGCAGTGGGTACGCTTGCGCAACGAGCAAGATTGTCAACCCTTGAAGTGGCTCATTGAAACCCTCAGCGAGGTGTGGCCATTGTCAGCGCCGCGCCCGCGCGCGCCCGTGGTGACGTCAAGCCCTATCTATCTGCCTTGTGTCGCCGGCAAGGCGTGTCGGTTCCCCGACTTTCGACCCGGCGAGAAAGGCAAACAGCACCTCCAAGCGATCTATCACATCCTGTAGCGCTCGCCCGCACGTGCTCAAGCGGGATGGTGAATCCACGGGGATGGTCTTCCGGCGCCGAAAAGCAGTTGTTAGGGATTCACATCAAGCCTGATAACTGGGTTTGGCCTTCCGATCATTACGCATACGCCTGCTGGCACACATAGCTTCGCACTTCGCGTCTTGCCTTTGTCATATAGGTGGGCTATCTTAAATACTGTATATACATACAGCTTTCGGAGGGTGCCATGGAAGAGTGGGTGCGAGTACGGAACGAGCGTGACCGCAAAGTATTGGCCTGGCTGCGTGGCCAGGTAAGCGATACCGCGATCGCTACGGCCGCGCGAGTATGCGCCCGGGGCGATTCGAAACCGTATCTATCAGCAGTCTGTCGGCAGCTCGGACTGTGGGCGCCGATTTTGCCGAGCCGAAGCCAAATCACCGAGGCAGTAGGGGAGAGGCACCTGGCAGCGATGTATGAAATTCTGCGCGCGCGTCCATCTGACGTACGCCCTGGACAATGATTTGAATTCGCTATGCGTGTGCTTCGGCCGCGTTCATCGCGCTTTCTTTAACTGAGCCTTGTCTGATAACGCGTATCCGTAAGATTCTTGCCAAGCTTGATTGTAAGGTTAAAGTGCCTTACATTGAGTCTTTTGCGAGGTCGTGATGAGTACGCTAACCGTGACATCAAAAGGACAGGTCACTCTACGCAAGGATGTGCTGGACCATCTGGGCGTTCAACCAGGGCAGCGGATTTCGGTTCATAAGCTCCCAGACGGCCGGGTGGTGGTCAGTGCCGAGCACGCCAGCGAGCCAATCAGCGCGGTTTTCAACTTACTTAAAAGAGATAACCGGCCCGCGCTGTCGATCGACGACATCAATGACGTGGCTGCGCAAGGGTGGAGCGGCAAGCGATGAAGATTACGGCCGATACGAACGTCCTAGTGCGCGCCATGATCGGAGACAACGAGCAGCAAAGCGCGCTCGCGCAAGCGGAGCTTGCGGCGGCGGAACTGGTCGCGATCGCGCTGCCGTCGTTATGCGAGCTGGTGTGGGTGCTCTCGCAGGGTTACAAAGTCGCGTCCGATGAGATCGCGGATGCTGTGCGACGCCTGACCAATGCCGCCAATGTGGTGGTGAACCGTCCCGCTGTCGAAGCCGGGCTGGCGCTGCTGGATGCGGGGGGTGACTTCGCCGATGGCGTGATTGCGTACGAGGGGCGATGGCTGGGTGGCGAAACGTTCGTATCATTCGACACGAAGGCGGTTAATCGCTTGACCGCCCAGAGCAAGGCAGCGCGTCTGCTCGCATGAGGGAGAGGGGGAGCACCGCTCGACGGGTGTTCTCGGTCCTTCGCACTTGCCGTCAGCCTGACCGCCACACCCAACTCGATCTAATTTCATCAAAAAAGAAGTGGCCGGGGCGCGGACCGCCCTATCTGAAAACTCGTAGGAACAGGGTTCTCAAAGCGCGAAACATATACCGGGAGCTGTGGTAATCTATGCGCTGCAAATGCAACGCATTGGAGTAGTCAGATGAAAACCGCCTCTTTGCCGTCTCTGCGGGTTGATCCGGAACTTCGCCAGGCTGCCGAGAGCGTCCTGCTCGACGGAGAAAGTCTGTCGTCGCTCATGGAGTCTTCCTTGCGCGCAAGCGTCAGCCGTCGGCAGATGCAAAGGGATTTCGTGGCGCGCGGCCTGCAGTCCCGCGATCGGGCACGCAGTACGGGTGAATATTACGACGCGACCGATGTGCACGCCGAACTGGAAGCGATGCTGGTCGCTGCGGAAAAATCCCAGGGCAAACGTTGAGCTATCGGGTTCGCTACACAACTGAAGCGCGCGCAGATTTGTTGCGCCTGTACGAGTTCCTGCTTGAACAAGACGCACCGGCCGCGCGCCGCGCGCTCGAGGCCATCCGCAAAGCCGCTGACATGCTCGAGTTGTTTCCATACACCTGTCGCAAGGTCGAGCCGGATAACGCGTATTTACGGGAGCTGGTCGTCTCGTTTGGCGACGCCGGCTATGTCGCATTGTTTGAGATCGAGGACGAGCGCACGGTCGACATTCTTGCCGTGCGGCATCAGCGTGAGGACGACTATCACTGAGCCGACCGACGGGTAGGGAGAGAGGCGAGGCAAGGCGTGATCGGTGGGCGCGAGCCGCCCACGGCCGCAGGAAATCACTAAATCAATCGTAGCATCCTTGTCTGATAATTGTTATTAGCAAGTTAACGCGTCAAATTTCATGGCGGATACGAGTTCGGCGCGCCGGTTAGAAGGTCTTTCGCTGAGCGGCATGGACAAGATGGAACTATTAAACATTATCGCTCGTAATGTCTAGTAGATCGCCGGCCAGTCAAGGGCTCGACCGCTCTCCAGCGGTTGCCACTGCCGCGGGTCGATGGGGCACATGAGGCTTGCTGAATTGCGCGTGGAGCTTGTGCCGGAACGGTGGTTAATTGACTCTTGCTTGATTACCGCAGCACCCTTGGGCACCAAGCGTTCGGCAAAGCTGCAATCCGTGAAACAATCAACGTTGAATTCGCGACACCCTGAAAGCCATATCCAGCAGTGAATGCCAGCATTAAACGCCAAAATGTTTCACGCTGCGGCGAGACCCTTTCAGCTCGACATGCTCTAAAAGAGGTTTTTCAGCCCGCGAACGGTGAAACGTCCCCTTTGTTGAATTTTTGTATTAGACAGGATGTAAAGCGTATTAAACACTACGTCCTGATTGGCGTTCCTGGCTTGACGATTACCAGTTGAATTGTTCGGAGACGTCGCAGCCGCCGTCGAGATTTTCTGGAAGAGCGGAGCGGACGCTGACGCGGCGAAAGATGACACGGCCAGCGCCAGCAGTCGAGTGTTTTAGAAACGGTCGCGCCACATGGAGTCTGGTCAGTCGAGATCAGCTTTGGTCCATAAACCCAATGGGTCTGTCCGGTGCGGTATTCTCCTTTCCCGACAGTTAATAGGCTGTCTCTCGCTTAAATTGGAGAACACGAACATGAACAAACAGGACCTCATCGATGCAGTGGCAAGCGAAGTGGGCATCGCGAAATCCGCCGCAGCAGAAACCATCGATGCATTTTTGGCGACCGTGACGGACGCGGTGGTCAACGGAGACCCCGTTCAACTCATCGGGTTTGGATCTTTCAGCACAGGCGCGCGAGCGGCCCGAGCCGGGCGCAACCCGAAAACTGGCGAAGCACTCCAGATCGCCGCTTCAAAAACCGTCAAGTTTGCCGCCGGCAAAGCATTGAAGCACGCAGTGAACCAGTAGGGCGTTGAACGCGGTATCCGCCTGCGCGGGTCGCAGGCGGTTGCAATGAGCTCGGCTTGATACTTGCGGGCTCGCACTAGAACAATTGATCGTCGAGCAATCTCAGATTTTTCCACTTCACGGCGCTGCGTCGCTCGATACCATCGGCGTGCAGCGAGCGGATCATGACGCGCTCGCCCCGTGCCTCACCCAGCACCTCCGCAATTCGGTCGCCGTAGCGCACCAGCGCACCCCGTTTGGGACGCGTCTTCAGCGAGAGACGTGCGCGGGAGCTGACACGTTTGATGCGCAGCATGGCTAAAAAGTGAATGCGTTCATGGGAAGGGCGGCAGGCCCCATTAATCCGATTTCGGGCGGACGAGCGGCAATACGCCCGTACCGGCGAGAATTGACGTAGCTGTTTTCGGCTTCCGCCACCCGGTGCATTGGCGCCTCACTCAGTTGCGAGTCGTGCAGCGCCAACAGGCGCTCGATCACGGGTGCGTCCTGCTCACTGATCAGCCAACAGGCGCTTTTCGCTGCAACGGCGAGAGCGTTCTCGAACGTCGCCTCTGCATGTTCGTAACACTCGAACGGCGTATCACCAAAGCCCAAGCGCTGAAGGAAGTAGGCCATGTACGCTGAACGGACCAGTTCGTTGATCTGATGTCGGTTCCCACTGTCGCTGCGGCAAGCCGCCAACGCAAGATGATGAGCGTGCGAACTCGCGTGCTGATTGTGCCGACATCGGCAGCAGCGACGACTTGCTTAGCGGTTTTCGGTTGGCACCCGGGCGGATAGATTTTCGCTTGGTTCCTGCCATGCACTTATCGAAGCAATGTTCAGAAAAAATTTGGGTCAGCCTGCTGTCGACGGTTGAGCTCGCTGTCGGCCTTTGGTGCACGAGGTCGTCGAACCGGCTCGCGTTCTAGTCGCGGCGGATATTAAGTCCTCGGTGTCTACCATTTTCATCATTGAGGCTTGAGGGACTCCCGCGGCTCGCACAAGGTACCCGTGGATGATGAGCCTACCGCGCCTCTAATTAAGTTTGAGGCCAGAGGCCCTCTCGCAAGCCACATTTTAGCGCAACGGAGAACTCGACCACCCGATGCGGAAAGGCAGTGAGCGGGCCAGGATCTGCCTGTTGTGAACGCCAGTTTTACGACGCTCGATCGAGCGGGCTGAAGCTCGGCACTGCGTCGACCTCGCGAGAGATGCGTTTTTGATCGCGGAGGGCCAGTAACGGACATGAAACGGCCACTCACCGTTTGGACGGAAGGCAGCCGTCGCTGCAAAGCGGCCCTCTGTGCTTGTCTTGAGGCGCTTCGGAAAGATCAGGGCACGAACCCTCGGAGTTGCTCGTCCATCCACGGATACAGCTCTTCGCCTTTCATGCTCAGCCGAGACTTGAGTTCGTGTGCAGCCTCATCGGCCAGGATCTCGATCGAGCCATTTGCGACACCTTCGTAGGCCTTGTCGACGACGCTGACTGCGCTTACCTTCGGGACATCCCATCGCGCGGCCATCGGCGTATCAACCATGCCGACGAGAAGGCCGATCACTTGTGTTTGTTGACTCTTCAAGGCGACTCGCAAAGCGTTCGTCGCCGACCACATCGCCGCCTTTGATGCCGCGTAGCCGGTCGGCACGCTGATCCAGGCAGCCGCGGACAAAATGTTCAAAAGCGTGCCTCCGCCGTTGGTGGCGAGCACAGGTGCGAAGGCGTTCGCGAGGGCAAGTGTTCCGAAGAAATTCGTCTCGAAAATCCGGCGGAGCGCGTCCGCAGACCCTGTGATGGAGTCTCCCGCCGGCGCGATGCCCGCGTTGTTAATCAATAGATCGACATCGAGCGCAGCATTCACCGCGCGGGCGATGTCCCCGGAATTCGTGATGTCAAGCGAGATGACCTGGACTCTCGCATCTGCCCGCTGCTTCGGGTTTCGCGCTGTGGCATAGACCTTCCTGGCCCCTCGCTGGAGCGCCTGCTCCACGAACTGCTCTCCCAGCCCGCCGTTGGCGCCTGTGACGAATACCGTCCTACCGTCGAGTGACTGCTTCATGTATTCTCCTGTCGAAATGGGGATGCCCCCCAGAACGAACAATATACGGGGACATTCCCCACTTTGTCAAAGAGAGATGCCATGTCTGCTGCTCGCAGTTCCCCGGAAAGAGCGCCTCGCGCGTTGCGCGCCGACGCGCAACGCAATCGCGACGCGATCCTCGTCGCGGCCCGCGAGACGTTCGAGGAAGAAGGCGTGCTAGCGTCCCTCGACGGCATCGCCGTCCGTGCTGGCGTCGGCAACGCTACGCTTTATCGGAATTTCCCGACTCGAGACGACTTGCTCGCTGCAGTCATGGAGGCCAATATTGAGGCCGCGCTCGCCGAGGCCGAAGAGTTCTCGGGTTCGCTAGGTCCACGCGAGGCGCTTGCGGAGTGGCTGCTACGATTGACTTGGCAACTGCGCATCTGGCATGACCTGCCCTATTGCGTAGCCAGCGCACGAAGCGATCCGGAATCGTCGATGAACCCGGCGAGCTCGCGACTGATAGAGAAGACCCGCGTGCTTCTCGATAAAGCCAAATCCGCAGGCATGGCGGTGAAAGCTGTGACGGCAGAAGATCTCTTCGAACTGGTCACGACCTTATCGTGGGGCGTCGACCGCTTCGGCGACGATGAGCAAGCTGCCCGCAGGCGGGTGGCCATTGCGACCGCGGGGATTTTCACCATGCATGAGGTTCCGAGCGCGCTGAGCCCCAGGAGGCGTCGTTGAATCGGCGTCTCGTGGCGATTGCAGAACCATAACCTTGCGCTCGCGAAAGACTCCTGTTCTGTGTCAAGCAGCCGTTGGCATGCTGCATAGGAGCGATGGAACGGTCGACGACAGCCCTACACGCGACGCGGCCGGTGTCTGTTTTGCGGCTCGCAATCGATGAGGTCGAAACTCGGCAGTGGGTCGGCAAGGAGCATTCGATTGTCGATTCCTGATCGCCGAAAAAAGCTGCAGGATCGCCAATCTACCTTAACTGCGGAGGCGGTCCTCTACCGCCCATGCGCTCGAACGGTTAAGTCTAAACCTGTTTTTTCTGCCTGCTGGAGAAGCGAGAGAGACACAGAGGCCGAAGCTAGGCGATGCGACGGACATCTCCAGCCGGGCGCGCGAGGGACGCTCACTGCCCATCTCTTGACGGGTACCGATTTAGGGCGACAGGACTGAATTCTCTCTTATTCCGCTGTATATCGGCGACCAATTCCTTCAAAGCTTCGATGCCACCGGTCGTGAATGCGGTCACTGCAACCAGTTCATCACCTTCAGCGTCCATGTGGCCAATCACGCCTAGGCAACCATCCTCCGGCTCCAGATTCATAAGTGCCAATTCTTCCAGCCATGCCTTCGGTTCGCCTAACATCTTCGCGACATATGAGATCGTATAAACGTAGGTTGTTGCGCCCATCTGACTTGCTCCTAAGTCGATTTTGCGAACATCACGGCGCTCGTTTCGCATACATGGCGGTTGCGGGGTGAACAATTAGCCGCCCGGACTTACCATGATCGGTGCACCGTTTTACGGTACAGCGCGACAGAATTTTGTGCCAATCGTTTCGCGAGTTAACAGCCTCGGCGAGAATATCAAGATATTCGCTGTGATCGACCCTGTCGTCGCTTGGAAGTCCATGCTCCGCGTGCTGTTTAATCAGGGTTTCTCGATCGCTACGACTCGGTGCTATCGAACTTATTCGACTCCAGGCTTCGCACGCCCACGCAAAGGTCTCACGCATGCGAAAGTCGATATTGAGAAGATAGTCGCTGCGAGGCCGGTGGCCTAAACCGGCAGCGGCCCTTCTGCAATTATGAAAAACATGCGCTGCCTCGTGAACGACGAAGTCAGCGAAAGGGTCGATCTCCCGGAAGTACGCCACCGAAACGTAGCAGGTAGTTTCCTGGCTCAAACCGACGACGTTGCACCCCTGCAAAGAGAGCGTTGGTAGCTTCAGGCTCTCTAAGTATATGTTCGCCACATCCCACGCTGTAGATAGCCAGCGCTCAGTCTGGAGAGCCTTTAGTATGGTTGTAGGCGTGAGGAACACAATGCTATTTGCCAGCAGGTGTAGGACGGCTGCCCGCTCGTTTGCATCGAATAGTCCATACACCATCGGCCGCAATCTGTTGCTGCTCCATGCATACAGGTCATTTGGAACGCAAGGCGAAAACTGAACGCCGGCTGAACGGCGCAAAGTTTCCGACAAGAGAGCCCTCCGCAGCTGCTGGGTAGCCTGTGTGGCGGCGTCAACAAAATCCGAGCCAGGCCACCCGTTGAAAAAGGCGTCATATTCGCCTGTAAGCAGGTAGCGCTTGACCTCGCCATCAATCCACCGCGACGTACCAACCTGCAACGATTGTGGTAGCTTCGCTCTGGAAGTGTATTTCATGCTTACCTAACCCCTCGGTAGAGACGTAGCATTTGCGCTTTATCGTATCATCCGCGCTCGGAGCTGGTTTCATCGCAGGATCGAACCAGCCGGTTGTAGCCACGAATGAGCCTCATCAATCATTCCGCACTGCAAGAGGATCGCCTCAGAGGCTGTCGCGGCCGCGCGAGTGGGGCATTGGATTCTTTGAAGCCTGTGCCTAGCGTAGTGCTTCGGCTGGCCGACTCTGCGCCATCAACGCATCGACTACCAGCGGCGGTAATGCCACCAGTTGAAGCGCGCGCTATCCACCAGTTGGATCAATTCGTCGTAGCGTTGAGCGCCGTAGAGCGCGCTCAGGCAAGCAGTCGTGCCGGTGAAGAAGTCGCCGTGGCCATTAGGGCCTAACACACGTGTGGTCGTCCCTAAAAGCCGCTCTGCCCAAGCCGAGGCGATCGATGGCGTCACGCATACCTGCGCACGCTCGACGACGCGGTCTCGCTTGGCGCGAAGCTCCGTGAAAGTGCGCGTGTGCTCGTGATCGGCGGCGGCTGGATCGGTCTCGAGGTGGCCGCCTCGGCGCGCCAGCTGGGCGTGGAGGCGACCGTTATTGAGGGCGCAACGCGTCTGTGTGGCCGGTCGTTGCCGCAAACGGTGTCGGATTTCCTGCTGGAGTTGCATCAATCGAATGGGGTGGACGTTAGGCTCGATGCATCGCTCGTCGCGCTAACCGATCACGAGCAAGGCGTGCGCGCGACATTCGCGGACGGTAGCACGCTCGATGCGGATTTCGCTGTTGCGGGGATTGGCCTGACGCCCCACACGTCACTCGCACAAGAGGCGGGACTGGATGTGAACGACGGCATTGTGGTCGATGAATTCGGGGCGACGTCGGACCCGTTCATCTTCGCTTGCGGCGATGTTTCAAATCATCCGAACGCGTGGCTCAAGCGGCGCGTAAGGCTCGAATCATGGGCTAATGCGCAAAATCAGGCGATAGCAACCGCGCGCGCGCTCATGGGCACCCGCGAGCCCTATGCAGAAATCCCGTGGTTCTGGTCCGATTAATACGACGTGAACCTGCAGATCCTCGGCGACATTCCCGCCGGCATTGAACCGGTCATACGCGGCGACCTGAACGCTCGCCGCGCGAGTCTTTTCTTTCTGGAAGCGGGTTTTATCCGCGGCGTGATTTCGATCAACATGCCGCGTGACCTGAAGCTTGCGCGCAAGTGGATGAGCCAGGGCCGCGCGATCGACATCGCGACCCTCGCCAATACAGCCAAAGCGCTCGCTTAAGCATCATGGACGCCATACCAGGACAAGGGACAGACATGAGAACGTTTGGCAATACGTTAGGCAATACGATTGCAGCGCAGGGCGGTGCGAGTGCCTCGGGGGCGCTTACCGCTGGTTCGATCATCGCGCGGATCGAGCGTCTGCCGACCAACCCGATGCAGGTGCGCGCGCGCTTCCTGATTGGCGCGGCGACTTTCTTCGATGGCTTTGACGTCATCACCATAGCGACTACGCTACCGCTTCTGATCCAGAAGTGGGGCCTTACACCTGGACAGATCGGATTTCTGATTGTTTCGGGATCGATTGGCCAATTGATTGGTGCTTTCCTTTTTCCTGCGCTGGCTGAACGCTTTGGTCGTGTGCGCTCGATAGCGTGGAGCTCGGGGAATATCGGCGTCACGAGCATTGCCTGCGGATTCGCACCAACGTTCGCCGTTTTCGTCGCGCTGCGGATTGCGCAAGGGCTGGGGCTCGGCGGTGAATTGCCGGTTGCGGCAACTTATATCAATGAGATCACGCGCGCTCACGGACGGGGACGTTTCGTCCTTCTGTATGAAATCGTGTTCCCGATCGGGTTGCTGGCATCGAATGCATTGGGTGCCTGGATCGTCCCGCGATTTGGCTGGGAGGCAATGTATATCATCGGTGGTGTGCCTCTGCTCCTGTTCTTTGCGCTGCGCAAGATTGTTCCTGAATCGCCGCGCTGGCTGGCATCGAAAGACCGCATGCACGACGCCGACCACTCGCTCAAGGCGTTCGAAGCCACGGTCAAGGGTCCGATGCCGCCACTGCCGCCCACGACCGAGTTCGACGCAATAACGCATCGTCACCCCAAGCGTCGCGCACGTGATGTCTTTGGCGCGGCTTATATCAAGCGTACGATCGCGGTCGCGTTGCTATGGATGACCTGCGGCGTAATCCAGTATGGCCTGTCGACCTGGCTGCCGACGATCTACAAGACGGTTTATCACTCGCCGCTGCAACTGGCATTGAATTTAGCCGTAGCGGCTTCGCTACTTGGCGTAGTGGGATCCGTGATCTGTGCGCTGATCGTAGACAGGGTGGGCCGCAAACCAGTGATCAATGTGGCGTTCGTCTTGTGCGCGGTTTCACTCGCGCTCGCCGGCGTATTTCACAACGAGTCGGTGTACGTGGTTGCAACATGCTGTGCGTTCGCGATCGGGTTCATGTCGTGCGGATTCATCACGGCGTACGTCTATACCCCCGAGTTGTATCCGACCAGCATCCGTGCGTTCGGTTGCGGGGTAGCGGGTGCGTGGTTAAAGCTCGCCGCCATCTTCGCACCGGCGATGGTCGGCAAAACGCTGGTCGGCGGCAATCTCGACACGGCTTTATACCTGCTCGCAATCGTGCCTATGCTGGCCGCGGTAGCGGTTCATTTTCTGGGCGTCGAGACGAAAGGACGCGTCCTCGAGCAGCTCGAAGTATGATCTGGCCGGTCCACGAAACGCAAGGCACAGCGCGCTTGAAGAGCGCGCGTTGCTGCCGTCGGACAACATGTTATTTAGGGTCCCACTACATTCCTTTAATGCGCTCACAGTACCCGGAGGCGCAGCAACGGCCAAAGGGCGGCCAACTTCGAATGAACGCCGTTGCGCGCATGTCGCCATACGCCGTGGAAATATTGCTGTATCAGAGGTCAGTTGCCTTTGTAGATATCACACGATAAGCCGACGACGCAGGGAGCGACATACCTGCTCGGCCCGCTAGCCTCGGTTCCGGACATTGGCACCCCTCCAACTGACTGCGCGGTCATCTGTCCGCCGGTCATGGCTGGAACCGCCGGTTGCTGTGCCGAAGGCTGATCAGTGGACCATGCTGGCTGAGTGACTTGAGAATGCGCAATGCCAGACACGACAAGTAGCAGGGTGGTGCCAGCGGCTGCAATCAGTTTTAATTTCATATTAATTCCTTTGTTAATGGCGACCTCTACCGCTAGCGGTTCGGTCGTGCGGACAACGAAACTTCTTACCCTAGAATGGCCAATTCGTCACGTGCATGGCGACGGGAAAAGCGAGCATTACCGGACTGCTTGACGGTCGCGAAAGGGATGCATTTGGGGACTTCGCAAGCCGAGATTGCGCTACGAGCCCGATGGTGTAGAAGAGAATGCTTCGCTACCGAGTCTCGGGGTCAGCTTGATTTCTCCAGACAGATATAAGTCATCGGGCGGCACATCACTGCTGATATTGACCTTGTGAGTCTGCAGCGCGGAGAAGTACCGTCTAAACTATTTATAGGCCGGCATTGAGGCGAATACCAGAAAAATGAGGAAGGTTTTGAAATCCAACGCGGGTTCAAAAGCCAGTCTCCGGCGAACACAAGAAAGATTCGAACAGGCTATTGCCGGATGCTTGGACGCAGTCGACTGCGAATGTCACCAGCCCAACCCTGGCGTGTTGATTTGACGAGAGCCTCAGGCTGAAAGAGCGCAGTGGGACGACGCTACAGCTTCGCACGCGCTAGGTCCTCTTTGCGATGCTTCGTTTCGTAGCTCCTATGGGCAGGTTCTTCTGATGACCCGACTTGGGTCAGCACAAACTTGTAACTGACGGTCGATTGTGAATCCCTGATCGCGGGGCCTTTTCTAATTTTTATAAAACGCCCTATTTGCACAAAAGTCGAAAGTCACGAGAAAGAGGCGATTGTGGCGGGTTTCATGTCATTAGTATCACCGATGCCGTCGTGGCCGCCCCCGCCGCACCACCGTGTAACGTCTCCTAAGGTCACACGCCAAGTTCTGTAGTAGTCGCTTTGATACACGAATTTGTATGAAGAGCTGCGTCACCCTGTGGCGAGGCGCAAGCGCACAGAAAAACGGCGCAAGCGGTTCATTGTCGTTCTTTGTAACTTCGCATACCTTATTGCGGGTCTTTAGTGCTTGCTCGAAGCCGACAACTGCATGAGGAACATAAGGTGCCTCAAGTCGCTGGCATAGCGAGCCTTGGGCTGCTTTGACCACGTCGTGCAGCGCCTCCAGGTCTCTTGAATGGACGTTTCATAGTCCCTACGATGAATTTGATAGAGGCCGACATAGTCCGTGCCGATTCGTTTGAGGCTGGGGTCGATAGACTGAAAAATGGCCTTTTGCGACAATCCGGCTCATCGGGGCACACGGCGCTCCCCGTCAAACAAGAATCCTGGCTGACGCAAAAAAAACTATCCTCGGAAAATTTATGCTACATTGCATGCAATCTGAGATGCACAAAAGAATGCTGTATGGATGAACGGAGTCAGAATGGGATTGACTGCAAACGATCGTGAAGGTTTTGCCCACACCATAGCTAGGTTCGCCGAGGCCTGCGTACCGCCCAGTCGCGCCCCTGAGGTTCGGAGGGCGATTATCGAGCGGCTGATCGACACGGTTGGTTGCGCACGCGGTGCCGTAATCGAAGAAGCCGTGCGGCAGGCGCGCGCCATGGCTGTCCGTTATTCGGTGGCAGCTCCAAATGCCGTTGGCGCCAGCGCTATCGGCACGTCGCAACGCGTGACCGTGGAAGCGGCTGCCTTCGTCAATGGGATTGCGGCGCGCTACCTGGATTTCAACGACATCTATCTGTCGAAAGAAGCCGTGCACCCTAGCGACAACATCCCGGCTGCACTCGCGCTGGCTGAAGCGCTTGGCAGCAGCGGCGAGGAATTGTGCACGGCGCTGGCCATTGGCTATGAAACGCATTGCCGGCTAGCAGATTCAGTGTCTACCCGGAAAGGACGCTGGGACAACGTCGTGCTCGGCGCAATCGCTGCCAGCGTGATGGCCGGATCGCTGCTCAAACTCGATACTGCACGGCAGGCGCACGCGATCAATATGGCCGCGATTGGTAATGTCGCGCTGATGGAAACCCGCGTAGGCTCGCTGTCAGTGTGGAAAGCTGCAGCTGCGGCCTATGCCGCCCGCGCGGGTCTTTTCGCCGCGCTGGCAGCGTCAGAGGGGATCACGGCGCCGACGCTTTCGCTCGACGGTACGCATGGCCTGTTCGCACAAGTTACCGGCGTTCCCGACACGGGCCATTTCGACACTCCTCTCCAAACGTTGCATCTGCTCGACACGCACCTCAAGGCATATCCGTCGCAATACTTCACGCAGACGGCAATCTCTGCCGCACTTGAGTTGCGTTTGAAATTAGAGATCGGAGAAATTCGCCGCATCACAGTGTCGACCTTTGAATTTGGCCGCGTCGCCGCTGCCGACGGTCCCGACAAATGGCAGCCAAAAACCCGCGAGACGGCGGATCACAGCATGCCTTATTGCATCGCGATTGCGCTGCTCGACGGCGAGTTGACGGCCGCGCAATTCGAACCGGAATGCCTGCAACGAGCGGACGTGCGCGACCTGTTGAAACGAATCACGGTCGACGAGGCGCCGGAATTGACGGCAATGTATCCCGCGAGAGTGCCGACGCGCATTGTCGTGGAGATGGAAGACGGCAGCGAATTGCAAGCGCTGACGGAATACCCGCTCGGCCATAGCCGCAATCCGATGACACCCGAGCAACTAGCAGCCAAATTCGGGGCACTATGTGGGCTCGGCAAGGAAACAGACGCATTGTTCGCCGACCTGCACTGCATCGCCGAGCTTGACGGCCCCAGTACCACAGCCTTACTGCGGCGGGTGGCCACCGTCTGACGGCAATCGTGTGTTTCACCTTGCTAGGGCCACCACAACAATTATAGTTCCTTAGGATACCGAATAATTGTTAAAAAGGAGACGTCACTGATGCATTCAGGTAACGAGCAAAGCCAGTCCTTGCAGGGACGCACGGCTATTGTCACGGGTTCGGGTCAAAATATCGGCCGAGCGATTGCACTCGCATACGCGCGTAACGGGGCGAATGTCGTCATTAATGGCCATAGCAATCTAGAAACGATTGAAGCGGTCGCCGCCGAAGCGCGCGCACTCGGCGTAAAGGCGATCGCCGTGCGCGCTGACGTGGGCGATTCCGAAGCGGTGGAGCAGATGGTGGAGCGGACCGCGAACGAACTCGGCAGTGTCGACATCGTTGTCTCCAACGTGTCGGTGCGCCATCATCAGCCGTTTCTCGACATCTCGGTCGAAGACTGGAACCAGATCATCAACAGCAATCTCAGTGCGTCGTTCTATCTCGCGAAATTCGCGATCCCGCATATGATTAAGCGTGGCTGGGGACGAGTGATCAATATCTCCGGGCGCGATGGCTTTTTCCCAAAAATCAACCGTGCACACAACGTGACTTGCAAAGCGGGTGTGTTTGCGCTCGCCAAAGCGATCGCCGTCGAATTCGGGCAAGTCGGTATCACTGCCAACGCGATCGCGCCGGGCATTATTGAAACGACACGTGATCCGGTGCATTACCCAAACTTCGAAAAAGAGTACGAGGCGAGACGCCAGGCGATGCCGGTGCGCCGACTCGGCACGACCGACGACATTGCCGAATCGTGTCTTTACCTTTGTTCGCAGGCAGGCGGCTTTGTGACCGGGCAGATCCTGCACGTAAACGGCGGAGAATTCATGGCCTAAGCGACATCCCACTCAGCGGCACTAAGTGACACCGGTCACGCATAGTATTACTAATCAAAAAATGAGCGGCCCGCGTAGGGAAATGGTGTTGCCGGCGCCCCGGTTTCTTTCGCGAGAAATTGGGTTGGGAGCGGTCCCCTAAAAAAATAATCAGGAGACGACAATGAAAAAGACTGTCCTCGCGCTGGCCGCAACCAGCCTTTTTAGCGGGCTCGCGCACGCGCAAAGCAGCGTCACACTGTACGGCATTATCGACGAAGGGTTCGACTATACAAGCAACTCGGCAGGCCACGCCAGTTATCAACTCGTTAACGGCATGGCCCAAGGCAGCCGTTGGGGCTTGCGCGGCGCGGAAGATCTGGGCGGCGGTCTGAAGGCGGTCTTCTGGCTGGAAAACGGCTTCAACGTCAATACCGGCACGCTCGGTCAGGGAGGTCTTGGCTTTGGACGTCAGGCTTCGGTTGGACTCAGCAGCAACCGATATGGAACGTTCACCGTCGGACGCCAATATGATTCGCTGTTTTCGACCTATCTGGGACCGACCACAGCAAACGGCAACTGGGGCGGTCTGTTGCTCGCTCACCCGTACGACAATGACAACACCGATGGCACCTTCCGCAACAACAACTCGGTGAAGTACGACAGCCCGAATATTGGCGGCTTCCAGATCGGTGGCACGTATGGTTTCAGCAATGGCACGGACTTCGCCGATAACAACTCATACAGCATCGGGGCTAAATATACGAACGGAGGCCTGCTTGTCGCGGCCGCCTACCTGCGTGCAGAGAGCCCTGGCGAGAACTCAACAGGCGCGATTCCGCCTTCAGGCAGCGCCGATTTCGTTTCAAAAGGGCTGCAAATTTTCGGTGGCGGCGTGAACTATACGTTCGGTAAAGCGACGCTCGGGTTCGTCTATACAAATTCGTTGATTAACCAGCCAGCGGCGACAGCCACGTCGGTCTATATCGGCACGATCGCTGGGCCTGGCGGCGGCATCATTAACTCCCTGAGATTTCAGAACTTCGAGGTGAATTTCCGCTACTTGGTGACGCCATCCTTCTTCATTGGCGGCCAGTACGTTTACACAACGGAAAAGATGTCTGCGACAAACCTCGTGGCAAGTCCAAAAATCAATTTGCTAGGCTTGATGGTCGACTATTCGCTGTCAAAGCGGACCGATGTCTACCTGCAAAGTGCCTATGAACGCGTGTCGGGTGACAAGACAGGCACCGTTCTGGACCACGCCTATATCACAACCACCGCCGGCGGCGGCCTCTCTTCATCGGCAAATCAATTGGCCGTGCGCATTGCCGTGCGACATCGTTTCTAGGCACGCCCCGATTCGACAACCGCAAGTGGAAAAATCATGTCCCAATCGTCATCATCCGAGCCAAACAAGAAGCGGCTCGTCAGAAGCGGCGAAGAGTCGCCGGCGCTCAGCGACGAGCAAATTGAGCAATCGCGAGCGCTAATAGGCGTTTGGCTACGCCGCGATGTGCATACCCCGGCGATATACGAGCCGATCTCGGTCCACGATATTCGTCGCTGGGCGCACTACAGCGTCGGTGACGATAACCCGATGTTCTCAGAAGTGGACTACGGCAAGCGAAGCGCTCACGGCACAGTGATCGCGCCGCCTACGTTCCTGTACACGATCGACAGCGGTATTGTGGCGCCTGGCCTGCCAGGCATCCAATGGATTTTCGCCGGCTCGCGCTTCGAGCATTTCAAGCCGGTCAAGGCGGGAGACACGATCACCGCGCAAGCGCGCCTGATTGATGTGCAGATCAAAGAAGGCCGCAGCGTCGAGCGTTACGTCAACCAGGTTGGCGAAGTGCTTTTTTACAACCAGCAGGGTGAGCTGGTGACCCGCTATGAAGGCGATATCTATCGAATTCCGCGGCGGCGCAGCGGCGGTGGTTTTAAGTTTGCGGTCGACAAAGCCGCGAGCGTCCCGCCGCCGTACAAGTACACGCAAGACGAGATCGAGGAAATCGCCGAGGGATATCGAACCGAAGAGCGGCGCGGCACTGACACGCGTTACTGGGACGACATCGCGATCGGTGACACGCTGCCCGTGGTGCAGAAAGGTCCGCTGACGCTCGTCGATATCGTAGGTTTCTATTCGGGCCGCCGGACTGTCTACAACGTGATGAAGCTCGCTTTCCTCGAGCGAGACCGACATCCGCATAACGTCTATTATTCGCCGACCCGCAATATTCCGATGCACCCGGCAGCCGGACATTTCGATGCGGAAATCGCCCACGAGATTGGCATGCCCGGCGCTTATGACCAGGGCTGGCAGCGAATCGGCTGGGCCGGACACTTGCTGACGAACTGGTGCGGAGACTTGGGTTTCGTACGGCGGCTGGACGGCCGCGTGACGCGTCCCAATCTGGTCGGCGACCTGACCCGTCTGACAGGGGAGGTCACTGGCAAGCGTAAGGAAAGGGGCGAGGCGCTCATTGACATCGTCTGGTGGGGAACCAACCAGCGCGGCGAGCGCAACTGCGATGGCAGGGCAGTCGTTCGACTGCCGACACGCGACGTGGCTTATCGGTAAATGGACAAAACCATGCACAGACCTCTGGAAGGACTTAAGGTCCTGGATCTTACGCACGGCGTCGCCGGCCCTTATTGCACGATGGTGCTTGGCGATCTCGGCTGCGACGTCATCAAGATTGAGAAGCCCGAGCGCGGCGACGCGACCCGCTATATGAACGTCAGTGAACGCTTTCAATCCGACATCCCGCGTGTCGGCGGTGACTATTTTCTTGCGATCAATCGCAACAAACGCAGCATCTGCGTCGAATTTAAATCGCCGGAAGGCCGCGAAGTCTGCGAAAAGCTGGCAGCATGGGCTGATATCGTGGTGCAGAACTTCCGTCCCGGCGTGACCACCCGACTCGGGCTGGATTACGCGAGTCTAAAGCCTTTGAACCCTCGCTTGATCTACGCGAACATCTCCGCCTATGGGATGGACGGCGCGCTGTCCGACAAGGCAGGCATGGACATCGCCGTGCAGGCTCGCTCCGGCGTCATGCGCATCACCGGCGCGCTTGACTCCGCCGAGCCGATCCGCCCGGGTGCGTCGATCGCGGACTTCGGCGGGGGTATATATCTCGCGACAGCGATTCTTGCCGCCCTCTACGACCGCGAGCGCACTGGCCAAGGTCAGGAGGTCAGCGTTTCCCTGCTAGATGCGACCATGAGTATGTTGTCCAACTATTCGGTTGCGATAATGGATGGCGCCGCGCAACTCGGGCCGCTCGGCTCCGGCCATCCGCAACTGGTGCCATATCAGGCATTTACCACTTCAGATGGTTCCGTGGTGGTCGCCACCGGCACCAACAAGACTTATCGCGATTTCTGCGGTGCCATGGGACATCCGGAACTCGCCACCGATCCACGCTTCGTTAGCAATCAGGCTCGCGTCGCGAACCGAAAAGCGCTGGTGACCATCCTAGCCGAGGTGTTCGCGACGCAGTCCACCGCGTACTGGATCGCCACGCTCGAAGTAGCCGATATTCCTTGCGCGCCGGTGAACGATCTCGCTACTGCCTACCGCGAGCTCGGAGATACCTCTCCCGCGATGATTCAAACGATCGATCATGCGGGGCTCGGCAAGCTTAGCCAGCTCGGCGTGCCGTTTCGCTTCAGCGCCGCGACCGGCGACATCCGTATGCCACCGCCAATGCTCGGCGAACACACGGGCGAGGTACTGCGTGATTTACTCGGATACAGTGACGCGGAGGTAAAGTCGCTCGCGCACCGAAAGCTAATCTAATTAGGTGTACAAATTAATTTGCCTGACGAAGCTACTCAAGGAACCTTCTGATGTCCAGTGAAGTAACTCGCCCTCGGACGCCGCTGTCGCTCGATCCGCTTTTTTTCGCGCAATCGGTTGCGCTGATCGGTCTTTCCGCTGACGCCGCCAAGATGACAGGCGCGCCGCTCGCGATCTTGTGTCAGGTCGGTTATCAAGGACGGATATTCCCCGTCAATCCGAAATACCAGGATATGAGTGGCTATCCTTGCTATCCCAGCATTGATGCGCTGCCCGAAGTCCCTGACGTCGCGCTGATCACACTAGCGGCGCGCCACGTGCCGGAAGCTGTGCGCGCGTGTGCCCGCAAAGGTATCAAGGCGGTGGTTGTGCTGAGTTCCGGTTTCGAGGAAACCGAGGAGGGCCGCCAGTACGCGCTCGATCTCGCCAGCGCCGCCGCGCAGTCCGGCATACCGGTCGTCGGGCCGAACTGCGAAGGCATCTGGTCTGTCGGCAACCGGTTGATGCTCACGTTCGGCTCGGCGGCCCGGCGCGGCGCGCTGCATCGTGCGCCGATTGCAATTATCAGCCAGAGCGGGGCGATGGCCGGGGCGATTGCGCGTCATCTGCAGGACAACGGCATTGGCTGCGAATATGTCGTGAGTGTCGGCAATGAGACCGTTCTCACTATTGCCGACTATCTGGAGTGGATGATCGAACGAGACGATGTGCGAGTCGTGCTGTTGTTCATTGAGGGGCTGCGAGACGGGCAGAGACTCTTGCGGCTGCTCGATCGGGCGCGGCAGAAGGGCGTCCACATTGCCGCGCTGAAATCTGGCAATAGCGAGGCTGGCGGCAAGGCGGCCGCATCGCACACGGGCAAGGTGGCGTCCGACTATGTCGTGTATCAAGCGTTGCTGCGTGAGGCCGGCGTCGTGCAGGTGCCGACCCTTACCGACCTGATTGAATTCGCCGATGTATTGACGACCTTTCCGTTGCCGCCCGCGCGTGGAGTGCAAGGAGGCGTCGCGGTCTTCAGCATTCCTGGCGGCACGCGGGCGCTGACGGTCGATCTGTTCGAGGCGCATGGCGTCCCACTATCAACGTTCGATCAAAAAACGTCCGCAGCTCTGGCGGCGGCGCTGCCAAGCTTCGGCGGCACAGACAACCCAACCGACTTGACCGGCCAGGTTTTGTCGCATCCAGGTCTGTTTAACCAGTGCTTGCAAATCCTTGCCAACGACCCGCATACCGAAGCGCTAGTTGTCCAGGTCGCCAACCGCGGTCCGCGCGACGTCAACGATCGCATCGACTATCTGGGGTCGGTCGCCGCCGGCGCACAAGTACCGCTCGTGATCAGTTTTCTCGGTGATGCACTTCCCGAGGCCGACAAGGGACGCTTTCGCAAGCACGGCATCATTTGCGCGCGCGATCCGGCTGAAGCCGCGAAGTACCTCGGCTGGCTCTACGCTGCGCGCGAGGGTGGAGCGCGTCCCGGCTTTGACGGGACTGGCAGCGTCGGCGTCGCCGCTGTAAGTGGACCTTCGGATTGGCCGGAAGTCGAACGCTATCTTAGCGAGTGCGGTATTGCCGTGCCACGCTGGTGCATCGTTGGGCCGGCAGAGGACGTTGCTCATGCGTGCGCCAACTTGCGCTTTCCGCTCGCGCTTAAGGCCATACCTGAAGACGTCGACCATAAGACGGAGCTGGGCCTTGTCACGCTCAATCTGCAGAACGCCGATGAACTGCGGCTCGCCGCTCTTGTTACGCGCCAGCGACTCGGAAACGCCGAGGCGTCTGTGTTCGTGCAGGAGATGATAGATGGCGGCACCGAGGTGCTGATGGCGGCGCTGCGCAATGCCGACTTTGGACCGATTCTCGCGCTTGGCATGGGTGGCACGCTGGTGGAGCTGCATAGGGATATTACATATCTCGCATTGCCGACCAATGCAGCGCGAGTGCGCGCGGGACTGGCAACGCTAAAATTGTGGACCTTGCTCAGTGGTTTCCGAGGTCGTCCACGCGGCGATGTCGAGGCGCTCGTCGCGGCCGTTGTCGCGTTTGGCAATCGTTTTACCCACGCCCAGCCGCTGCTTGCCGAACTGGAAATCAATCCGCTGTTTGTACGCGCCGAAGGTCCCGACCCGGTGATCGCGATCGACGCATTGGTCAAGTTTCAGCCCTGAAATGAGCGCACGTCCGACGTGCCTTGCGTTGCATTCAATAAATCAAAATATTCTGGAGACTCGCATGTCCGCTCAGCAAGCAGCCGAAATTGCCTCACGGCTGGATAGGCTTCCCCCGTCGCGCACCATCTGGACGATGGTGATTCTCATCTCGCTCGGAGGCGTTTTCGAGTACTACGATCTGCTGTTCACAGGTTATCTGGCGCCGGGAATGGTTCAGTCGGGCTTGTTCACTCCCGCGTCACTCGGTTGGTTCGCGAAACTCCAGCCGATAGCAGTGGCTGGCTTTGGCACTTTCGTATTTGCGACCTTCGCCGGGCTTTGGGTAGGAACGTTGCTTGTGGGTTACGTTGCGGACCGATGGGGACGGCGTAAGGTGTTCACCTGGTCGCTAATCTGGTACGTGGCCGCGAGCGCGATTATGGCGATGCAGACGAGCGGCTTTGCACTTGACATCTGGCGCTTCATTGCGGGCATCGGCATCGGTGTCGAGCTGGTCACGATCGATGCGTACATCTCTGAACTCATTCCCAGTCAGGAGCGCGGTCGTGCTTTCGCGGTGAGCCAGCTAATCACGTTCTCAGCGGTGCCCCTCGTAGCGTTTCTCGCCTACGCGTTGAGAGACACGCACCCTTTTGGACTCGATTACTGGCGTGTGGTGATCCTGATTGGAACGGTCGGCGCCGCGATCGTTTGGGTGCTGCGGCTTCGTGTGCCCGAAAGCCCGCGGTGGCTCGCAACGCATGGCTTCATCGATAAAGCAGAACAGGTGGTTGCGCAGATCGAGCGCTCAGTCGTCGCCGAAAAAAACTTGCCTTTGCCGGCACCGCTTCCTGTTACCGGCGAAATAGAGGGGCGCGGGTCGCTGCGCGAGATCTTCGGCCCACTCTATCGGAAGCGTACGACAATTTTATCTGTCTTTAACATGGCGCAGGTGGTTGGATACTTCGGTTTTTCGGCGTGGGTACCCATGCTGCTGATCGGTCGCGGCGTCCATGTCACGGCCAGCTTGCAATATGCGTTTGTCATTGCAATCGCCAATCCGTTCGGCTCGTTACTCGGGACCTTCATCGCCGACAAGAGCGAGCGAAAGTTCCAGGTGTGCGTGAGCCTGCTCGCGATGGGCGCAGTTATCGCGATGTTCTCGCAATCGTCGTCACCGATCATGCTGACTCTGCTCGGCGTTGTGTTCACGCTCGCGTCGAACACCATGACGTATGCGTACCGTAGTTACATGGCCGAGTTATATCCGACCCGCATTCGAGCCCGAGCGATTGGCTTCGTCTATTCATGGAGCCGGATATCAGGCGCATTCGTTGGCCTTGCGATTGGTTTTCTGTTGCGCGAATATGGCGTGCTCGGTGTGGCGATTTTCATTTGCGTGGCGATGGTCCTGGCCATCTGGATGATTCTGCTGGTGCCATCCACACGGGCCCGGACCCTCGAGGAAATAAATCACTAAGCAGCGCGATACATGTCAACGCCCGTTGACACCAGGGCGGCGTTTTGTGAGAAACGCCGTCACTGCTTCCTGGCGAGCGGCGCTGGTGCGAGTCGCTGTTATCGCAGCATCGATTTCGTCGCGGCGCGTATCCAGCGCATTTTCAACGATCGCATCTATTTGCAGCCTGCAGGCACGTAGCGCCAGGGGCTCTTTGTCGAGCCACTCACTGGCAAGTTCCAGGGCGGTATTGACTACATCGCCGCCAACCACGCGATCGACGAAGCCGTCGCGCGCCGCGTCTTGCGCCGCGTGCAGCGCGCCACCATACAGCCAGCGCCGCGCGGCGCTCTGCCCGACAATGCCCACTAGCCGCGCCAGTAAAGCCGTCGGATAAGCGCCGGCCTGTGCGACAGCCGTGATGCCGATGCGCGCGGTGCGGTCCGCCAAACGAAAATCACAATAACCCGCAAGTCCGCAACCGCCGCCCACGCAGGCGCCCTGAATCGCAGCGACGACAGGAAACGGCATCTGCCGTAAGCCGTTAAAACAACGCTCAACAATGAGAGTGTGCCGCTCAGCATAGTCAGGATGATTTGCCATGGCGGCAGCAGCGCCTATGTCATTGCCTGCACAAAAGTGCCCACCACCGCCCGTCAGGACCATTGCGCGTAGTTCGTCGCGCGTCGCAAGGGTCAAAAAGGCGTCGCCTAGTGCCGTCCACGCATCGAAATCACAGGCGTTGCGTTTATTCGGCCGGTCGATCGTGACCATGGCCACTCGCTCGCTTGGAAACGTGACGCGCACGGCGGTGCTCATGAGCGGATTGTCTTTGCGGGCCGGCGCTTGGAGAGCGACGGCGTACGCAGCGATACGGCCGGGGTCGCGCCAGGCTCGAGATAGCGGATGAAACGATTGCACGCGCCTTCGATGTGCTGATGCATCACGTCCTCTGCGGTCTTGCTGTCGCGCTCGACTACCGCCTCGAGAATGCGCGCATGATCTTCGTACGGCTGGATGCCGCGCAGGTCGTGAAAGCCTTCAACGCGCCGCTTCAGGATCAACCGCTCGAAGATCGCACTCAACGTGTCGCACAGATATCGGTTGCCGGCCTGCTCGGCGAGCAGTAAATGAAAGTCGCGATCGACCAGCAGCCGTTCGCGGCTGAGGTTTTCCATGCAAAGGGCGTGATAATGCGCGTTGATGCTCTCCAGCCGTGTCGCCGCGGCGCCCGAAATGCCGCCTTCCAGTACCCGACGCAACGCATATAGTTCGAGCGCTTCGCGCGTCTGATACAAGTCTCGTAACTCGTGAACATCGATCTCCGCGACGAAGAATCCGCGATTGACGATGCGGGTGACGTAGCCCTCCTGATACAGCCGCTCGAGTGATTCCCTCACGGGCGTACGTGAAACGCCAAGACTTTCCGCCAATGCGATGTGAGTGAGTTTGGTGCCCGGCCGCAGCCGGTTGGCCAATATCGCGTCCTTGATCGCTTCGTAGACATCCTGAACCAGCGCGTCGGGGGCTGATGATTCGGAAGGCGAGGTTGTTTTGGCTAGGGGCATGGCAGAAAATGAGAGTGTGTTGATGCGGTTGGTTCAAGTGCGATGCTTCGTGCACAACAGGCGCCAGTTCTTCAAGCAGCGCCGCAGCGGGCGCTTGCCGTTACTTAGACGCGGTGTTGGCCTCGGTTGAAAACCTGCTCTCGTACAAGATCTCGAACATGGCGGCTGCCGCCTCTTCGCGATCGAGGGATTGTAGGCTGTCAAAGACTGCATCGCGGGAGGCAGACGATTTTGATTCGCCGAGGCAGTCGTCAAATTTCGCTTTCAGCTGTTCACGCGAAAGCCAGCGTGCGGGCTTGCCCATTGCCAGAGGTACGAATCTCTCGTGCACCCGGCCATCCTCCGTCACCACGGTCAAAATCGTGGCGAATTCGCCGTCGTGTCGGATTCGCTCGTCCGTTTCCATAACAATTTTCGGGATTAAATCAATGATTGCCGGATCGCTGATCCTCCGCATTGTGAAGCTATCCAAATTGACCTTGCCGTCCAGCAAACCGACCGCGAGGCAATAATGCATGCTGAACTTGCCTTGCAGCGAGTCATGCGGTCCAACATAGATCAGCGGCTCGAACGCCATCTCGCACACGCCCGCACGGACAGAGCGAATTGTCTGTCCGCGAAGTTGCTCGTGCAGCGCGATTGCCGCCTCAATACCCGGATGAGTGGCGCCGCATGACGGATAAGGCTTGAGCGCCAGGCCGTACTCGCTAAGGATTTCTAGCGACTCGCCGAGATGCTGGAAGGGTTGCGGATCGATCTCCCCCTCGTTAGCGAAGAGCGCGAAATAGCCATAGCGATGATCCAGCGTGTCTATGCTCGATTCAAGCCCTTCGCGCGCCAGCAACGCGGCAAGCAGACCATTGCGCGCGGCGTAGCCCGAGTGGAGTGGCTTGACCATGCTACCGAAATTCACTCTCAGCCCACCTGCCGACGACGCGGCGATACCGATCGCCATTTCCATCGCTCGCTGGTCAAGTCGGAGCAATCGCCCGGCTACCATGCTGGCTGCCAACGTGCCAAACGTCGCCGTGGCGTGCCAGCCCCGCTTGTAATGCCCTCGGTTCAACACGCGGCCGAGTTTGCCGAACACTTCAAGCCCGACTATATAGGCGGAGATCAGATCGCTGCCAGTGACCGGCTCCGTCGCGGCGACTGCCATCAGGACGGGTGCAATAACAGCGCTCGGGTGTGCGTAGGCGGGGTGGTTGGTATCGTCATAATCCAGGGCATGCGCCACGGCGCCATTGAAGAGCGCTGCGTCCAGCGGCGATGCATACCTGGCTGCACCGACCAACGCGGCCGATGCTGCGCCTGTGCGGTGCTCGAAAGTCGGAATTGCCCGCGCGACAGCGCCCGCGAGCGGCTGGCGCGCGCCTGCCAGCATGCAGGCGGCGCAATCCGTGATCGCGTCGATTGCGCGCTTACGAGCCAGTTCGGGAAAGCCGGTGGCATTCATCGAAAACTTCGCGAGCTGGCTCGTCGCAGACAACGACGCCTTAAGCATAAATCCCATCCTTTCGATGATTTGCTCGCAGGGCGTCCCTCCTAGCTAGATCGAAAGCACGCTGGGAAGCGGCCCTGCATCAACATAAGGATTCTATTTTGCATGCATTATGGAGCAGCCGCAAGCGAGGGATTTTTGAGCAATCGCGCGTTCCGGGTGCAAGGCAGGAGTGATCGTGTACGGTTCGTACTGAGCGCCTTGCGTGGTGTTGCATCTACGTTCTTTGGCGCGAGCCTGCCGATTGGCCGCTCAAACTCGCGAAGCTCGGCAATTTCTGTTTCACCCCCAATCGGACGATGCTTTTGATCGCTTACCTCGCCAGGTAGAAAACGCTTCGATGTTCGACGCTAAACTCGGTTACCTGAAGGTTTCTAACGCACCCATGGCGCATCCGGCTGAACCGACATAGGTCAATCACGCTCGAAGGACGTTACCGATGCCCACCATCCAAACATGTACTCTGTCAGCGTCTCCGGCCAATGTAGCCAGAACGCGTCCCCAGATTTATGCACGATGACCACGGCGTGCCCGAACTCCATTCGCGCATACTCACCGTTGGCAAAATTCGCAACATCAACAAACGCCGCCCTAGCGAGCATCTCGGCTGCGTGCTTGCCCCATACGACGGCCGATGAAATTGCGCAACTTGCATCACCGAGCAGAATGTCCTCGCGCTTCGAAAGTTCCGAAGTGACATGCTCGATCCCGGCACCATCTTCGGACAAGAGCAGCTTGTTATAGCGATTGATCGCCAGTGCATAAATGCCCGTTGGAGAAAGCGGCATCCGCGCGGCAGGCAATGTCACGAGGTCGCTCACATGCAAGTCGTTGGCCAACGGAGTCGCAAATGTCACCCAGATTTTCTGCAACAACGGGCGTGCATCGATCCGTAGATCACCCCATGAGGTGGCGACTGCCGCAGCGCCGCCCCACGCCTTCGCTGCCTTTTCAAAGCCTAAGCTTTTCGCCGTCCGGGTCGAGAAAGCAGGTGCCAACGATTCGTGCGTCGGTGAATTTTCCATCATCGTAGACCTTGATAGTCTGGTTGAGACGACTTGCGCCGGCGCGCAGCAAGGCAAGCGCTACGTATTTCTTGAGGACCGGCGACCAGATGCATGATGTGAGATGCCCTTCGCTGGGTTCGCCCGGGCCCGCTACCAAATGCCCGCCAGCACGGATCTTCTGCGAACGGTCCACGCATTCGATGCCAACAAGCTGCAACCGCGATTCATGAGTCATGGCTGTGCGCTTCGCCGCTCGCTGACCGACGAAAGGTAGAACCTTCTTGCTTCCCAGTGCACCCATGCCGACATCCCGCAAGGTAGTGGAGGGTTCGGTCTCGACACCGACGTGTATGAAGCCCTTCTCGGTGCGCATGATCATTAGCGCTTCAACGCCGAATGGAACGGCGTCAGCCGCAATAATCCGCTCGAACACATCGCGTCCGTAATGAGCGGGAACGCTCAGTTCAAAGGTCATTTCGCCACTGAAACTGACTCGCGCAACCCGGCAAGGAACGCCGTCCAGATGGCCTTCACGGAACGACATATGCGCAAACGCATCCTTGCTGGTATCAATATCTATCGGTAACGACTGCATTACGCGACGAGACTCGGGGCCAGTTATCGCGTAGGTTGCCCACTGATCGCTCGCCTGCATGATCGCAACCCGGAATCCCTTGCCGCTTTCCCGCCAGTACTCGAACGCTTCGAGCACGCGCTGGACGCCCGCGCTCGAGGTGCCGACCAAAAAATGATTCTGGCTCAAGCGGGCGATCACACCATCATCCAGAATGCCGCCTCCCTCGTTGAGGATCACCGAGTAGCGGCATCTGCCAACGCCAAGTGTCCCTAACTCATTCGCATATACCGCATTCAGCAACGCGACGACATCCGGTCCCTTGACCTCAATCTTTCCAAGGGGCGAGCCGTCGAACACGCCGACCTTGCTCCTGACGTGAAGCACCTCGCGATTCCATGCCTGCTCATCCGTTTCCGAGCCCAGTCGATAAAAGGCCGGTCGCATCCAGCTCCCGTATTCGAGTATCTGCGCGTGGTGGCGCAGGTGCGCATCATGAGCGGCAAGATATCGGCGGGGGATGAACAGGTCGCCGCGGGCATGACCGCCGAAAGCACCGATCGTCACCGGCGAGTAGGGCGGCCTGAATCGAGTGGTGCCGACCTGATCCGGCGTGCGGTCCGTCGCTACGCCGAGCAGCGCCAGTGCGTTGACGTTACTGGTCTTTCCCTGGTCCGACGCCATCCCCATCGTCGTGTACCGCTTCAGATGTTCGACCGAGATAAAGTTCTCCCGCGAGGCGAGCCGGACATCGCTTTCTGTGACGTCATTCTGAAAATCGACCCACGCCGATGCCCTCGATCCCTCTACGCGCCATAGCGGTGAAATACGATATTGCGTGTCGGACAAATCTTTCGGCTTGGGCGTTGCCGGCTCCGCGCCGGCTTCCAAGCACAACCGGGCGGCGATCGCCGCGGCCGCATTCATCGCTTCAAGGACGGCGCTCTGTGCGCCCATTGTCCCGTTGGCCGAACCGATTACCGTGCATCGCTCCCGGGCAGGATCGGCTTGCGGCCTGAACATTGCCAGGTCGCGGTCATATCTTAGCCGCCCCTGAGCTTGAGAATAAAGGTGCACTGCCGGCGACCAACCACCAGACATGAGTAAAAGATCGCATGACACGATTCGACTCTTTCCGTCAGCCGCGCGAATCTCTACGTTCTTTACGCGCTTCCCGCCGGATGCGTTGCAGACGACAGAACCGAGATGCAGTGTGATCCGCCTGCTTCGACACGCTGTGGCGAGTTCGGCAGAAAGCGTCGCGCGACTGTCTACGATGTCGCGAACCGGCGTGCCGCCATCATGTGTGGAAAAAAACGCCTGGTAGGCACGGTCGTTGTTAGTGAAACCGATCGCTGATACGCCCAGCCGCACGCCATAATGCGCAGCATAGGTAGCACCTGCATTGCTCAGCATGATGCCCGGGCGATCGTTGTTGCCAAACACAATGGGACGCTCGTGCGCACCGGTGGCAATGACCACATGCGTCGCACGCACAATCCACAGCCGTTGCTTGACACGCCCGGCGCGCAATGCAATGGGTAGATGCTCGGCAACCCTCTCTAAGAGCGTCAAGGTGTTGTCGTCGTAATATCCCGTCGCAGTGGTCCGACGGAGCACCCGCACGTTCGGACGCGCACGGACCGCTTCCGCTCGACTGAGTGCCCAGTCCAGCGAGTGCTGTCTTCCTGCATCGCTCGCCATCCACATGAAGGATGACCCCACTGCGGCGTTCTCATCGACGAGGATCACCGACGCCGCGGCCTTCGACAAGCTGTCCGCCGCCGCAAGTCCAGCGGGCCCCGCGCCGACCACCAGCACATCACAGTGAGCATGGCGGATGTCGTACTGATCGGGGTCCGCGTTCTTCGGGGCAACGCCGAGTCCTGCTGCCTTGCGGATGGACGGCTCGAACGTATGCCAGTTTGGCCACATGAACGTCTTGTAATAGAACCCGGCCGGCAGGAATCGCTTCAGCACGCCCAGTGCGGCACCGAAATCGAGGTCGACGCTGGGCCAACGGTTGACACTCGACGCCGTGAGGCCTTCATAAAGCTCGACTTGGGTCGCCTTCAGGTCAGGCTCCGAGTGCTCCGAACCGGGTTCGAGTTGCACGATGGCGTTGGGCTCATCAGCACCGGCTGCCAGGATGCCTCGGGGCCGATGCAGCTTGAAACTTCGTCCTACTACAAATACTCCGTTCGCCAACAGCGCGGAAGCGAGCGTGTCGCCTACGAGGCCTTTGTACGACTTTCCATCGAATACAAAAGAGACGCGTTGCGTGTCGCTCACGCCTGGCGCAATCCGGTCATCGGTCTTCACGTCGACCCCTTGTATTCGAGTCGTCGTTCATGAATGTCACCGATAAAATGGCATTGGTCTTCGTATTCCGGTGGACCGTAAGCCACTCGCCACAACCGTGCCGATGCAGCCACTGCTCCGAAATTTCACCGCTGCCGTTGGTACGGAAATACAGATAATTTTGCAGATCATCGGCTGATGCGTCCAATGATGGGACCAATGCAGTGCCTTCCCCGATACACCAGAACTCTGCCTCCGGGCGTTTGCCGCAAAACGGACAATCGATTTCAAGCATCTCGCCTCCCGGTCATCGGAACACCACGGTGCGGCGGTTCTCGTCGAGGATTATCCGCTGCTCCAAATGCCACTTCACTGCCCGCGACAGCGCGCTGCATTCGACATCGCGACCGAGCGCGGCGAGTTCGTCGGGGGACATTCCGTGGTCGACACGCGCGACATCCTGTTCAATGATTGGCCCCTCATCCAGATCGGAGGTGACATAGTGCGCGGTCGCTCCGATTAGTTTGACGCCACGCGCATGCGCCTGATGGTAGGGACGTGCTCCCTTGAAGCTCGGCAGAAACGAATGATGGATATTGATGACCTTGCCGGGAAGTCGTTCGCAAAGAGACTCGGAGAGGATCTGCATGTACCGCGCGAGAACGACCAGGTCGACACGGTACTCGTCAATAAGCGCAAGGAGCTGTTGCTCACGTTCGAGTTTGGTCTCGGGAGTGATGGGAAGATGAAAAAATGGCACCTTGTAGTGGTCGGCGAGCCCGCGGAAGGTTTCATGATTGGAGACGATCGTCACGATGTCGGCGTTCAGCGCCCCCAGGGTCGTGCGAAACAGAAGGTCATTCAGACAGTGGCCATACTGGGAAACCATGACGAGCATCCTGCCTTTGACATCCGCCGGCGCCAGGCGCCATTTCATTCGATGCAAATCGGCAATGGGCCGAAAATCCGCCTCGATGCTGTCGAAACCATTGATCACCGGAACCTCGAAATCCATGCGCAGAAAGAACTGCCCGGTGACTTCGTCCGTCGACTGGGCGCTCTGCAGCACATTGCCGCCGCGGCTCGAAACGAACGTGGCGACATCGCGGATGATTCCCGGATGATCGTCGCAACTCAGGTTGATGATGTAGCGCCTGTTTTCCATTGCCGGCCCTTCAGTGCGCAATACCGGATGCGCCGGCTTCGTCGATGAGTGCGCCAGACTCGAAACGTGAGAGGCCGAATGGCGCCGCAATCCGATGAGCCGCGCCCGTGGCAAGGTGATGAGCCATCATCCATCCGCCGACCGGAATTCCCTTGAATCCCCCGGTTCCCCAGCCGCAATTCACCAGCAGGCTCGGGACGCCGGTTTCGCCGAGGATGGGGCTGGAGTCGGGTGAAACATCGACAATACCGGCCCATTGCCGCAGGATGCGCAGGCGCCGGAAAGCGGGAAAATGCTCGGCCAGCGCGGTGAGCGTGGCGGTTTGCGCGGGCAGGGTGCCTCGCTGCGCATAGGAAACGTAGTGGTCGAGGCCGCCGCCGATCACGAGCTCGCCTTTGTCCGACTGACTCACATACATTCCCGTTGCGGGCGAAAGGACGACCGTATCCAGTACCGGTTTGATCGGCTCCGAGACCATGGCCTGAAGCGTGAAGCTTTGCAGGGGCAGGGTGATGCCCACTTTTTGCGCAAGCAAGGACGTGCTGCCTGCTGTATTCAGAAGGACGCTCGACGCCTTGACTTCGCCCTGATCGGTCGATACCCCGACAACACGACCATGGTCATCTCGCAGAAAGCCTTTTACTTCGCAGTTCTGCACAATATCTACACCAAGGGAACTGGCGGCGCGCGCGTAACCCCAAGCAACGGCGTCGTGGCGCGCGGTGCCCGCCCGGCGCTGGACAAACCCGCCGATAACCGGAAGTCGGGCGGTGCTGGACATATCGAGCGCGGGGATCATCTGCGCCACCTGTTCACGGCTCATGATTTCCGAGTCGATTCCATTGAGTTGCATTGCATTTGCCCAGCGCACGACGTTGTCCATGTCATGTGGCGTGTGAGCTAATGTGACGATGCCTCTTTGCGAGAACATGATGTTGTAGTTCAGATCGCGGCTGAGATTTTCGTAGAGCTTCAACGAGAACTCGTACAGTGCCGCGGATTCTGGCAGCAGATAGTTGGAACGGATCACCGTCGTATTGCGTCCTGTGTTGCCGCCCCCGATCCAGCCCCGCTCAATGACCGCAACGTCGCGGATGCCGTGCACCTTCGCCAGGTAATACGCGGCTGCGAGCCCGTGTCCACCGCCGCCGATGATCACGAAGCGATAATTTCGCTTGAGCGCAGGGCTTCTCCAGGTTTGGGTCCATCCCCTCTGGTCTCTTAATCCTTCCCACAATAGCCGGCCAGCGGAATATCTCATTTCGGTCTCTGATGTGAATGTTCTGCACTCCGCTACTTACTGTCCCCGGCTCTTGACCTCGACCGTACCTACGGGATTCCATGTTCCCTTGCTCTCCTTGAACAGGCTGACGTGCGAGGTTCGCAGATCGCCCTTCTGGTCGAAGGAAACCTCACCGGATACCCCGTTGAAAGAGACTTTATGAAGTGCGGCCAGGATGTCGGCAGGTGCGGTTGAATTGGCGAGTTGCATGGCCTTGATCAGCGCCCAGGCCGCGTCGTAGGCGTAAGGAGAGTAAAGGACCGGCTTGCCGTACTTGGCGAACCGCTTCTCGAATGCAGCGCCATTTGGCAACTGGCTGATGGGGTAACCCGACTCAGAAGAGATGGAACCCTCTGCCGCCTCGACGCCCGCAAGCTGTACGAACTTATCGGTCTCGATGGTGCAGGACGCGAACACCGTTCCCGACATACCGAGCGATGTCATCTGGCGCCGCATTGGGCCGGCCTGTGCGTCCACGCCGCCATAGATCAGCACTTGAGGTTGCTTCGACTTCAAATTCGTCAGGATCCCGCGGAAGTCGACCGCTTGATCGGTCGTGTACTCGCGCCCGACGGGCGTAATGCCACGTCTTGCCAGGCTCTCCACGGCAGCGTCGCTGAAGGCCTGACCAAATGCGGTCCGGTCGTCGACCACTACCACCTGTTTCGCTTTCAGGGTGTCGACCACATAACCGACGAGCGCATCCGCGACGTCCCGGTCATCGCCTATTGTCCGGAACGTGGTTTTCATTCTCTGGCGCGTGAACATTGGATTCGTCGACGACGGAGAAATCTGCGCAATCCCGGCGTCGCTATAGACCTTCGACGTAGCCAGCGTCGCTCCGGAGTTGATGTGTCCGACCAACCCTACGATATGGTCGTCCACCAGTTTTTGTGCGACCGTCACAGCGGTCTTTGGGTCTCCCTGGTCGTCCTGCACATCGAGGACGAACTGTACGGACTCCCCTTTGATCTTGATGTTCTGCTCATTGGCTTCATCGATTGCGAGCTGCGCGCCATATTGAGAGTCCTTGCCGATATGAGCAATCGCCCCCGTGAGGGGGCCTGCATAGCCGATCTTGACCACCTGGTCAGCGAATGCGCCAGAGGCTGCCAACGCGATAGATATCGCAAGTGTGCTTTCAAGGATCTTCATGGGATTCCCTCGTTTTATAGGTTCGCGGCCCGCGCCGACCTGCACATCCTCAAACCTCAAAAATCGTGCGTCAAAGCAGTTTTCCTGCGGCTTTGCATGCGAAAACTGATGCAAGGGTCCGGCCTCTCTCCTAAGATATGGCCCTACCATGAATTTTTGATGCGACATCGGCCGCTCAGCGTGGCGATACGATCGGTTAAACGGGAGTTAATACCGTGGCATCTTCAAATAAGCGGCTTCCCCCGCTGAATACGATTGCGGCGTTCGAAGCCTCTGCACGCCATATGAGTTTTACCCGCGCCGCTAAAGAACTATGCCTCTCGCAGGGGGCGATCAGCCGGCAGATCCAGATTCTGGAGCAACGTCTCGGCGTGCCGCTGTTCGTCCGGCGCCATAAGGAAATACAGCTGACGAGGCCTGGCGTGATTTTTCAGCAAGCGATCGCCGAGAGCCTTGGGACCATACGGCGGGCTGTAGCGGTCATTGAAACTCTCGATGACCGGAGCGTCACCATTTCCGCAAGCGTCGCGATGTCGAGCTTCTGGTTAATGCCAGCAATCCTTACCTTTACTGATGAACATCCGGAAATCAAGATTCGCGTCGTCGCGAGTGATGAGCTCATTGACCCGGCACGTGAGCACATCGACCTGACGATACGATACGGGGACGTTCAGGTTGCCGGGATGCAAACTCAGAAGCTTTTCGACGAAGAGATATTCCCCGTTTGCAGCCCGGCATACAGGGATGCTCACCCGGTTTCTTGCCCGGAAGACTTGACCCGCCAGACGCTGATCGAGTACGACGATGGCATCTCATCGTTTACCTCCTGGGACAACTGGTTGAAACTGGCGCGCATCCGTCACCCGGTCCTGCATCCTTTCTTGCGCCTGTCCAACTATGATCTCGTCTACCGGGCCATGTGCGGAGGTAAGGGTATTGGCTTGTCTCCCGCGTACAGCATTCCGGCGGAAGCCCGCGACACGTTACTCGTGCGTGCGCTCGATATGGGCATCAAGACAGGGCTGGCAGAGCACATCGTTTACCCAGACAGTGCGTCCCTAAGTCCTTCGGCCTCGTTCGTTCTGGACTGGCTGCTGGACCACGCTCGCTGCAGCATCTGGTCAAGTTGAATTGAGATCAGTTGAAAGCGTGCACGCCGACATTCCGTAAATTTAGGAATGAACGGATTTGCAGTAGTGTCGTTTGGATAAAAGTTCTATTATAGTAAGGATAACTAATATATACATTGAATAACAATGTGCCTCGGCGAACATATCAAGTTTCTGTTAAATGGGTGTCGCCTGTCGCTAAAAGTCGAAATTCCGCTTAGGCCAGTCACAAACCGTCTTTTTTTGATTTTCAAAAATTGCTCGGACGATGCTCCTACCGCTGACCGGAAGAAATCAACAAATGCACGCACTTTCGCCGATAGGTGACAATTCTGTCGATAGAGGATGGAGAACGGTCGGGAGCGCCCGGCATAGTTCTGAAGGACCTCCACAAGATTGCCCCGCTTCAAAGCTTCGGCCGCCGCGAAGCGATAGGTCTGGTAAAGGCCGCCGCCCGCATTTAGTCAGACGATGCACCCTAGCGCATCATTGAGCACCGGCATTCGGCTCCTTATAGGTTGTTCAATCTCTGCCCCTTTTTCATCAGTGAACAACCATTGCGCTGGTCGCCCGGTATTCGGGGAAGGTCATCAACGCGAGTTGAACAACCGCAAAAGCTCTTCGCGCAGGTCGGAGACGTCCAGCACATGCTGTGCGCGCGTCACCGCCACGTACAGCAAGCGCTTCTCGTCCTCGTCTAGCGTCAGGCACCCATCGACTGTCTTGAAACGGAAATCGTTGGCTACTTTCACTCGTTTCCATTGCAGCCCTTTGGCGCGGTGTACTGTCGAGATCACGTAGTCGGCGTCTGCCTCGGGCGTAACGCGTCGCGCCAGCTCCCGCAAATAGCCCGTGCCACACTCGTCGACCATTCGCACGATAGGTAACAAGTCGCGCCCGACCGCGCTCTGGGCAAACGACTGAGCGTCCTTCCAAGTTTCAAACAGGGAAAATGCTGCTGGCCGATAGGCTCGCTTGCCGGCCAGCAACAGGTCAGCGCCGTCGGCGAATGCCACGATCTCGGTCGGGCTCATGCGGATAGCCGGCTTGTGACCGGCCTCGACACCTGCGGCCAATTGCCAAATCGCGGTCACGTTCTTGCGACATAAAATGGCGTCAACGGACGGTGAGATACTCGGATCCTCCACCATGATCGACCCGATGGCATCCTGGCCACGAATGGGCGTGCGCTCGCCCAGCAGAGACAGAATGCGGCTCGCCAGTGTCGCGAATGTAGGTCCAAAGCGAAAGGATTCGGTTAGCGCACGCTCCGGCGCGTCGATCTGAGCCATTGCATTGACGGCGCCGCGCCATTCGTAGATTTGCTGGTAGGGATCACCGACGTAGATGATCTGTGCGTGGCGCTGAAGATCAAGCACCGAGAGCATGACGTGTGCTTTCACGCCACAGGCGCTCTACGCAGGGAAGCAACGATTCGCGCAGCCAGTCGGCCGCCTCTTCATGAACCTTTTCGTCGACAGGGGAATGTGGAAAGCCTCCGGCCGCAACTCCGCCGAGCGGCAAAACCTGCCCAGACCGTCGGCAACCATCCGACCGATTTCGAACGGGGTGATTTCGACAGTTTTACCGGTTATGGTGGGCACCTGTATCGGTCCGATCCCATAGCGAAAAGCCAATTCATGCGGAGGCTCGGCCGGAAGGTTTACGCGCGCGGTCAGGGCCGGAGCTACAGATGCATACGCGAGCGAATGCACCGTGCGCGCGATGACATTGGGAGGAAAGCCGCCGCGAGCGTGCTGGGCGATTTCCTTGTTGAAGGCGAGATAGCTGCCGCGCTTACCCGCGAGATGATCGGCAATCAGCCGTAGCGTCGAAGTCTTTCCGGCGCCGGCATACGCCTTGATTTTCAGGTCCCCGCCATTGAGAACTGCATCTACGACCGCATGCTGTTCAACGGTAGGCTTAAACGAATAGGGCATGGCATGTACGGCTGAGCGAGGATGCCCGTAGTGTGCCGGAAAATTGCTGATGAAGCCGCCGCCGCTTGCCAGCCGAGCTGCGAGCCCGTGGTGGGTCGCCGAATTCATGTCGTGAACGTTACATGGCTTGTTATGCCTTATTGCCTGAAACAAAATCCGGCCAATTCGAGACGTTCGACTTCGAATCGGAGATCGGCGACAATCTACGACTCGGCAGGGAAAACTGCTTCTCATCTACCGAAGAGCGAACCCTTGGAGAGCTCTCCAGTCGCAATGAGCGGGCGGCACCGCCTCTTTCTACGTACTGCCAAAAACAGGTAATTCGGAGCGACTGAATAAGACAGTCCACGATTCGCTTACTGCTAATCTGGCCCAACGTAAGAGTCCATGAGCCGACGCCTACAGGATCTCGCATGTCCATTTTGAAATATGCAGTTTTAGCGGGTATTCTCTTTACCCTGACCTGTTTCGGTGAGACTTCGTTCAGCGTTAAAGATCTGCATTTCAAGTCAATATTTGCGCAGAGGAGCGGTGAAAGGGCTCTTTATTGTCTTTTGGGAAATGGATTTTTCGTCTCTCCTCGCTCAGACGGCGTGGACCAAAAAATCGGTGAATGGCTTGTAGATCACCCGGAGGCAAACGTAATAGTCGTCGACACGCTGCCTACGGGAGGGAAGTTGGGCACGATCAACTATGTGTGGATTGAGAGCGGCGACGAGAATCTGAACGTTTCTCTAGTAAGGGACGGCGACTTTCCGGGGGGCGTGATGGCCGATCCCGTAGAGTACATAAGCGCGCTTAAAGCGGAATCTGGCGTTTCGTCTTCAATCAAGGCGACGCCGCAGCGACTCGTGACAGAAGAACAGTATCAGGCATTTCGTCAGCGGATCGTCGAAGCGGAGAAACTGGCAAGGAGTGAAAAGAAAGGGATCTGGTCCGATCGATCCAAGGCACGTCGCGGCGTCGAAAGTCCTCAGTAACGGAGGCCTTGGCGCATGCAGACAGCGTCCGTCCGGGAGGCAGCCCGAACGTCCGTTATCGAGAACGCTAAGGGGCCGTAGTGGGTGGATGAGAGTCATCGCGTCCGCTCGTCACCGACCTTTCGCGCAATTCGCGATAATCGTTCGACACACGCTGATGTTCGCTCAGCGGATGCAATGCGCCAAAGCTTCCTCTGACCGCCGTTCAATCTGCGCCTCGGTTGTCTAGCTAAGCCCGAAAGCGCGCTTTGATTTCGGCCGCTGTTCTACCCAGCGCTTCGCTCGCACGCACGATTGCAGCGTATGCGTCGAGTACATCGACACCGCAGCGTTAGCTCGCGTGTATGCGCTCGTTGGCCAGAGCGCATTCCAGGACCGTGGATTAGTGCGCGCTGGCTTACGAAGTGTCTCGATTCGAAAGATATACGTTGCGGTCCTCCACGGAGGCAAGCCACGCGGGTGCCGGGCCGCGTCCGCTCCACGTCTTGCCAGTGACGGGGTCCAGATATTTCGGCGGCTGTGAGCCAGTAGATTGATCTTTCTTGGCTGCAGCGGTTTTCTTCGCCGCTTTCTTCGCCACGACGGTCACCTCTGAAGACTTTGGAGCTTTGGCAGTCTTGGCAACTTTGCGCGTCTTCGCAGGCGCACCGAAATTCGATGGTTCTGCACCTTCGACCAGGAAACGGTTTTTGTTTCGCGCATTGGCAAGCCATGCGGGCGCGGGGCCTCGGCCGCTCCACGACTTTCCGGTCTTCGGATCCAGATACTTAGCAGGCAACGGACTCTTTGCCGCCGCCTTCTCTACCTTTGACTTCTTCACGGATGCGTTTGACGATTTCTTGGCCGAGCTTTCAGGTGCGATGGACGCGTCTACGCTGTCTGCGGTTTCAATCGAGGCAGCCGCGCCATCAACCAGAAACTTGTTTTTACTTCTTGTCGTTGCGAGCCAGGCTGGTGCACGACCGCGTCCGGTCCATGACTTCCCTGTTTTGGGATCAAAGTATTTAACGGGGAACGGTCCCTTGCGCAGATCTTTCGTCGGAGAAGCGCTGGCTGTTTTCACTATCGCGCGTTTGGATGCGGCTACTTCGCGCTTTTCTTTGGCTTTTGTCTCGATATCTTCGGTGGTGAGGCCGTGTTCCAGCATGAGTGCGCGGATGCTGTCGAGCGCAAGCTGGGACTTCTGCGCGATGAGTTTTTCAGCCTGACTCTGCAGTATTGCGAGTTTTTCCTGGATTTGTTCAAGTGTACGCATGTGGGCTCCCTTTGTTAGACATCCTCGCAATATGCCAGTTAGCAGCGCATTAGGAAAGTAGTTCAGCAAAGTCGCTGTAGATCGCTGCTGAAAATTTGGCCTGTTTTCTTAACAAGTTGCTCACGTCCCGTAATTAATCGCAATAATTTTCCAGGAGGGAGAGGGCGCCATCACAAGTCGAGGAAGAGACGATGCTCGTCAACAAGTCCGTAGGCGTGTACTCGCAGCTCATAAAGGTTCCGCGAGATGTGACTTCAAGCTGTGCTGTTTAAAAGTACCGACAACGTGCAGATCACCTTCAAATTAGAAAACCATCCCGAATTAGGGACTCAAACGTTGCACCTTCTACTTGAGGTTGTTACTCTGTGAATACCCGAACATTTTTACCTTTGCGAAAGACAACGGTTGTTGACCTCGCAAAGGCAAGCGTCTTGGGCAACCTAAACTATTTAGAGGAACTCATGGCAACTGCTACGAAGAAAGCACCTGCTGCAAAAAAGGCTACTGTGTCTGCGAAGAAGGCTCCTACACCCGTTGCGAAAAAAGCAACCGTAAGTGCGAAGAAGGCCGTATCGCCGGCGACGAAAACTGCAAACGCTACGCCATTGAAGCCGATCAAGGATTCGTTCACGAAGGCATCGCTGAGCTTGCATTTGGCTGAGCGCGCCGGGGTCGAACCGAAAGCTGCGAAAGCGCTGATGGCCGCACTCGAAGAGACAGTTTTGGCGTCCGTTCACAAGAAGGGTGCAAAAGAGTTCACGCTTCCTGGTTTGCTGAAGGTCGTGGCTCAAGATGTACCGGCGAAGAAGAAGCGTTTTGGCAAAGATCCGTTTTCGGGCGAAGACAAGTGGTTCGCAGCAAAACCGGCGTCCGTACGTCTCAAGGTGCGCCCTCTGAAAAAACTGAAGGATGCTGCACTCTAAGAACTGCCGTTGTTGCAACAAAGCGTAGATTGGCTTGACGTGGCCTGCCGTGGGTCAGAATTAGCGGCAGGCTACCTATGGCGACTACACAGTCGTAACAAAGGAAGATGCTGGGAAAACGGTGGCGTCATTTGCGAATAGCGCAAAGTGCGTTTGCATAGGCCGGAGCAACCTCGCAGTGGCGTTCGAACCGGATTCAGGCAAACCGGTGATGATTCGCTTCGGACAAGTTCAGGCGCCGCACTGGCCTCTTCAACGAACATGATCTTTCGACGCATGCTAATGGTGTCGGACGAGTTAATGATGGTTGCCGCATCCGTATTTCAAAAGAGGCGAGGAGAATGTCGGAAGCAAGTTGGTTCAATCAGTTGCATCTCGAATGGCAAGCCTTGAAAAGACACGATGCAGCGTTGGACATCGAAAAATTTTATCGGCATGTCATGTCGGCGCATAAATCGGGATTTGCGTCATTTGAGGCGATCGCGACCACCGCCAACGCGCTACTGTTGTCGAGCATTGCCGGCGCACCCTATCTCGGACGCAAACTGTTTGAGCAGGTGGGCGTCAACAAGCATCCGACGCTGCGCGTCGCATACGCGCTTTCATTGTTCGCGGGTACCGGAGGCGATGCGGATCCGGAGTCAGCAAATCGCATATTGGCCGATGTATTGAAGGACGACAACGCACAAGATCCATTGAAAGGTCTTGCTGCGGCCGCTTTGGGCGATAGCGCGCGTCTCGGTCGTGGTATGGAGGTCGATCCGGAGCAAGCCAAGGTGCAATACGAGATTGCTTTTAAATACGGTAATCTCGACGCGGCTCGGACGCTTGGGCTGTACTGGGATAACCATTGGAATGCCGCCGCCGCGGGCGACAAGCTACCCAATCCCGCACGGGCGGCCAGCTGGTATAAACGCTGGCAATCGAAACTCGGGGGCATATAGCGAGTTCGAGATATCACGCGGTCGACCATGATAAAACGCGGATGCTTCGTGACGAGCAGTGTACTTAGCAATTGACGACTGAAAATCTTGCAGATATCGGTGGCGAGCCCTCTCTTGGCTCACGAGTATGTGTGAGCTGCGGTCGCTTAACCAAGGCATTCGGAGGAGGATCCTGATGGCCGCACCGTCTTACGTTTATACAATCTCCTGTGTCGCGAAAATGCTAGGTGAGCCCGAGGCTTGGCTGGAAGAGATCGCGCTGATGAATCTTGAGCCCGAAGATGGGTGCCTCGGCGTAATTGACAATCTAGATTCCGGTCCAGATGAAGTGATCGCCGTAACGGCATTCACCAACGCCGGCATTGAAGCTCTTAAGGACGCGGTTGCTGACGCGAAGCGAAAGCCACCTCACTTTGCCTCCTCTTGACGCACGGCGACACGCTGCACTTTGCACGAGCATTCTACTGATCCGAAGTACGCTAGAACGATGTCCCTCTCGATGGTACAAACGAGGTGAGTTCATTCAAAGAGAATGAACACGAAAATCTCCGATCGGCCTATGCTGCTGCGAGGCTGACGAAGCACAGGTTCAGAAATCCAACGGTGTCGGTATGGCCAAATATGCCCGCTCAACGGAACGTTCTCTGCGACGATCAGGCTCGAAGTTTTCAACACGGTGGTCTGGGTCGCCTCGACGAAGCACCCGCCGTCCGTCATATCGGGCGAGAAAAAGAACTGCATTTTCTGAGACCAATGCCGGATTTACGTTGAGATGGTCCTTGTTTTGGCGAGTGCCGTTCGCTGCTCCGCAGGCGATCCTCGGCATCACTACGCACCGTTCGGCGTAGTCACTGGGACAGCGCAGGGACACCGCCAACCGTGCCGCCGCGCGCCGAGGAAAGGTGTTTGGAGGTCACGTTATTGTGCGCAGGTCCCAAGTAGCGAATTCGCGAGATTATTTTAGGACTTTGACACGCTCTGAGGGGCTGAGCTGGTGCAAGATTTTGGAGGGCAAGCGCAATATGTCGGCGGCTAAGTCTTGGACAATTGCAGCCCGCTCCGGCGTGCCGAGTGGAAAGTCAGCAGGGTTAGGTTTGCACATCGCCCTTCTGATCGCGGCAATAGATAAAGCGAAAACGGGCCGAATTGCAAGCAATCGCCGTTTAAAGTGATCGAGGCTGCAATTATGGAATCGTGGGAGGCTGTTGGCGTGGTCGCCGAGGGAGAGGAACTAAGAATCTCGGGCTGGAACCCCTGGTCGTTCGACTGGATTCGATCGCCCGAGTTGCCTGTTGAGCTGCCTCACCCTCAATATGAATCGCAGCGGCATCTCATGCGGATCTTTACGATCGGGGCTGGAAGCGGGCTCCGTCGTTTTGCTGCGGCAGAGGTCTCCGCGGGTGTGTGGGCTTTCTATCAGCCCACTAAGCGATGAGCTTGTCTGCCGAGGGAACGCGCTGGGGGCGCTGTCGGCCATGTGGAGACAAGCCGAATGCGTTGACAATCGATACGATCTCTAGCCGCGGTTGCGCGTGTCGATTACTCCAACACAGATTGATTCCCCGATGCAAGTCATGAAAAACGTACGCGCTGGTACTGCAGTCGGTGGTGTAGTTATGGGCATCCCTGCGACACCGCCTGTAGGTCCTTTATTGCATGCGGATTTGCCGTATCGTGTAAAGGGGTGGGCACGGGCACGCAGACACTCGGTCGTTACGGGCTTGGCGAGTGCTTCATCGGCAACTTCGCCAAGTCCGAAATTCTGTCCGACCCGGCCGTTGCACTGGACATTTGAAACAGCCATGGAAAAACTGACTGTCCTTCGACAAGCTGTCCTTCAACTTTTCAAATTTTATCTGAGCACGGATATCCGTCTTTGTGTCGGTTTGGTAGCTGTGTCGCTCTCAGCCGTCGGCTGTTCCTCCTACAACAAGCCTGGCAATCCCATCTTCGCTATAAGCAACTCGCCTTATTCTGCAATTACTGTTGAGGGACACGGTCCTGTAGTCGTGCTCCAATCAGGTGGCGGCGACGCGCAAGGTAGCTGGTCGTCCGTCACGCGAGACCTTGCACAATGTTTCACAGTAGTTACTTTTGATCGCTCCAGCGCTGAACATGCTCCCGCAGCGGAGGCCCCACGCAAACCGGTTCTTGCAGTCGATGTTGCAAACCGTTTGTTAGAACAACTTCGCGCCAAAGGATTGTTTGGGCCTTACATCCTAGTCGGGCATTCTCTCGCAGGGATCTATGTGCAGGCTTTCGCCCGCAATCATCCGGATAGCGTTGCTGGAATCGTGCTTGTTGATGCATCCAGCCCACTTGAGCCGCCCGGAGTCTTTGTCTCAAAGGTTCCGCCGAAATCCGGCACAGTGGACGCTGCCGAGGAAGCTGGCGTTGCCCCGTCCAATGCTGCGCTGCTGTCCGGGCCGCCCCTGCCCCCGGTGCCCTTAATGGTCATCGTAGCGACAGACCATCAGGACACTCCACAACGAGAAGCGCTATGGCGCGATGTACAGCAGCGAACCGCGGCCCAGTCGCTATCGGGTCACTTGTTGGTGGCAAAAAGCGGCCATTTCATTCAGGCAGAGCGACCCGATATTGTGGTTGACGCTATTTTGCAAGTCGCCGCTGCCAGCGGCGTGGATACTGTCGCGTGTCACCGCTGACAGCGAATCATGATGTGGATGGCCCCGTGACCGTCATGATGGCCAATCCATGAAGGTGTTCGATCAGATCCGCGTGCGCTGACGGTTCGTTTCGGCCAGTTTCAGACATTCGACACCTCCACATAGATCGTCGACACCCATTAGCGGACCAAGTGTCAAGTGAACAAACACCCATTAGCGGACCAAGTGTCAAGTGAACAAACAACACCCTCGGCTGCCTAAGCGGCCGATATCGATTCCACTGACCGAATGCAGTAGCCGATCGCACCCGTTTCTTCAATTCATGGCTGCGACGGATCGCGCCAGACACCCATCAGGCTCAAGCGATCGGCGTACATCAATTGCCTCTCGCCCTGGTGGCTTCGCCACCCCAGAAGAACATTGGTGCCGCAACGCGTCCATCAGGTTTGCACAATACTTGTGGTTGCCAAACCTCCGGCACCAATCCAGAACTGGCTCGCGTTGCGGGCGATCCGCTTTGCTGCGCTTCGGGGGACGGCGGCACGGCATCCCATTCAATTGGGTGGCTTCTAGCCAGTCGACGATTAGGGCTTGCCGGTCGCCGTCGTAACTCTTATGCGAAGCAGCGGGTCACATCAAATGGCTTTCG
>NZ_JBLKRU010000029.1:0-95639 GCF_047608185.1 Caballeronia eucalypticola | reverse complement strand
GCTAGCAGCGCGCTCGCCCAAAGCACTTTGCCAGCCAGTCTGGACGGCGGCCGCATTGGCCGCGGTGGCTTTGAGCCGGGCTTTGCGGTCGTTAATGATCTACAGCATTTGCAAAGGCTATATGACCTTAACGGCCGCGAAAGCGAAATGCGGGATATCTACCACGACGTCCTGCTAAAGACGCAGGTTCCCGCGGTCCGTCAATACGTCTACGAAGCACTCGCCCGCAACCTGCTCCGCCCGGCCAACGTCGACCAGGCAATTACGACTATTCGCACGAGTCTGGATGAAGATCTGAGCACGTTGGCGAAACATCCATCCGCTCCGTGAAGCACGTGCGGCGCCCAAGAGGGCGCCAGGTGTTTAGCTGAAGGAAAGATAAGAACGCCGCCAACTCGAAGCGGTCAGCACTGATGCAGTTGCGCTCAGTTCCAGGAATCCTGGCGCCGATCTCGCCCCTACCATCGCAGAATTAGAACGTCAGCACGCTAAGAAACATTCGTTGCAACCAGCCTACCGTCGTTGCATCGGCCAGCATGCCGACACCTGCCTGCTCAATTCGAGCATTAGCGACTTTACTTGACGATACGTAGTTTCCAACCTCGATGTCTTTGGGGTTCACGATACCCGACAACCGCAGGCGATCGCGGTTCTGGTTCATCGCAATGATCTTGTCTCCCGCAATCACGAGGTTCCCCGTCGGCAGCGTGGCGATAACCGATACGGCAAGCGTCCCGGTCATCCCTGTCGTGTTCGACACAGCCCCCTGACCTTTGAAAGTCGTGCTAGCCGATCCAATGTTAAACAACTTGGCTAGTCGCGCTGCTGCGCCGCTAGATTGATCGGCGGCTTGCGCGCTAATGTCGCTCGATCGATTAGCCGAGGCATCGCCGCTGTTATTAGCCGAGTAGGAGCTAGCAGCGCGCTCGCCCAAAGCACTTTGCCAGCCAGTCTGGACGGCGGCCGCATTGGCCGCGGTGGCTTTGAGCCGGGCTTTGCGGTCGTTAATGATCTACAGCATTTGCAAAGGCTATATGACCTTAACGGCCGCGAAAGCGAAATGCGGGATATCTACCACGACGTCCTGCTAAAGACGCAGGTTCCCGCGGTCCGTCAATACGTCTACGAAGCACTCGCCCGCAACCTGCTCCGCCCGGCCAACGTCGACCAGGCAATTACGACTATTCGCACGAGTCTGGATGAAGATCTGAGCACGTTGGCGAAACATCCATCCGCTCCGTGAAGCACGTGCGGCGCCCAAGAGGGCGCCAGGTGTTTAGCTGAAGGAAAGATAAGAACGCCGCCAACTCGAAGCGGTCAGCACTGATGCAGTTGCGCTCAGTTCCAGGAATCCTGGCGCCGATCTCGCCCCTACCATCGCAGAATTAGAACGTCAGCACGCTAAGAAACATTCGTTGCAACCAGCCTACCGTCGTTGCATCGGCCAGCATGCCGACACCTGCCTGCTCAATTCGAGCATTAGCGACTTTACTTGACGATACGTAGTTTCCAACCTCGATGTCTTTGGGGTTCACGATACCCGACAACCGCAGGCGATCGCGGTTCTGGTTCATCGCAATGATCTTGTCTCCCGCAATCACGAGGTTCCCCGTCGGCAGCGTGGCGATAACCGATACGGCAAGCGTCCCGGTCATCCCTGTCGTGTTCGACACAGCCCCCTGACCTTTGAAAGTCGTGCTAGCCGATCCAATGTTAAACAACTTGGCTAGTCGCGCTGCTGCGCCGCTAGATTGATCGGCGGCTTGCGCGCTAATGTCGCTCGATCGATTAGCCGAGGCATCGCCGCTGTTATTAGCCGAGTAGGATTCAGAGAGACGGATCGTCAATACGTCGCCCACGTGTTGCGCACGCGGCGTTTCGTATAAGGTCAACGCATTGCCGCCCTGGAAGATCGCGCCGCCCGTTTCTATGTTCAACGGACTTGAGACCACGACCGGCGCAAACGTCGGCATGTCGACGATAGAATTCGAGCCGCCTGAGCATCCGGCTAACGAAACCATACCGCTAGCCAGAATCACAAACTTTAACGAGTTCATGTTTTTATTGGTTCGCCAGATTAAGGTTCTCGGCCGCGCGTGGCATGACAAGATAATGAACGGCGCCTGAGTTGCCGGCTTGTGGCTAAGCGCTAAGTCCGACGCCTAAGCCGTCCTCGCCCGCTCGTCACTCGTCGGTTTGCGCGGCGAATCGGACATGCTCAATCGATGGCGTCGGCGCATGTATCGAACGGCGCGGCAGCGGCATGACCCACTGCCGGCACGATCTTGAGCGTGGCCGATACCAGGCGGCACGGCAGTGCAGCTACGGCACAACCCTCCATCGGCAATATGACCACGCCCGCCATGAGGCATACCGCTAGCCGGACGCAGCGTTTATAAAACTGCAGATTGAACATAAATAAGGCCGCTACCCTTTCAAGCACTGGTGTTGATACGTGTGCCAACCAAGCCGTTCGATGGCAGCGCGGGCGGAGTCGCTTGCTCGATCGGCAGCGACGGCAACTCGGTCTTAGCGCTATTTCCGGCTGCGCTGCCCGAGTTGCCACCAGTTGGACGCATGGGTGTTGGCGCTATACGTTCAGCGGGGCTGTAGTTGTTAACATTCATGATCAGGCTCGCTTTCAATAAAGATGAAGGGATCGAGGCAGCGTCAAGATAGCCTTGCGCACATGCCAGGTCGCTAGAACTTTCTTTCGACACTGAATGATCCTGCTTAAGGGCTAGCATCGATTAATGAATGATCACGGCTTTTTCTCGACTCCTTACCAGCACTTACCGCGCTATCGCAGCCGCAATCAATGCAGCACTCGACTCATTCCGTCGATCAACATTCGGCGCCGGCAGACCTAGATCTTCACGTCGACGAACAGCCCGATCGGATCCCATCGAACGCCCTTGGTCTCTTCGCTCAGGCCATCCAGAACATCGGCTAACGGCACCTCTCCCGCATGGCCATCAGGCGCTACATAGGATTGCAATGCGTTGTCGAGGGTGCTGACAGCCCCAGCAAGTGTGGTGCTGTCGCTCGTACCAGCATCACTGCCGGATGTGGACGCTTGGGGATCATCTAGCTGCCAGTCCCAGACGTCAGATGGATCATTACCTTTCACGGAGGTTGACCGGACAGTTTTCGCAAGCTCTTCTATGGAAGAGCCGAGATCGACATAGGCTGATGTCACCTGGTCTGCTTGCGCCGGATCGCCGACTTGTTGGGCTGTCGCATTGAGACTGTGTTGCAGGACAAGCGCCTGATATAGCGCCACCAGGAATTGCTTGCCTGCGCTTTTGTTTGCGTCTTCGCGCGCGAGGGCTCCAGCCGCGGTGCCGGAGTGGTCAGAAAATGAATCAGTATCGGTGACGTCGCTACTGGCCGACGTCAACGCGCTCGGGTCTAACCCCATTCGTTGCAACGTCAGCTTGAGTGCCGCCATCAAGGCGTCACCGCTTCCGGGCGATGTCGCCGACGTCCGCTCAGGGAGCCCGCTGCTGGGCGCACTGGCCGGTTGCTTGGCCGTATTGCCGGGAAAGTCCGATGATGAAATTGACATACTGGAATCGAGTGCCATGGTGTGCCTCTGTTCGTTGTTCCGTGACGCCGAATCGGCTGCGTAGAGCAGATTCGCAGGTTCGCAGGGGTGCTGATGATTGAGTGGCGAGCGCACGGATTCATTCGCCCAGACGTCATATCGACCCGGCTAACAAGAATCTGTAGTGCTGGAAAGGCGAGGTAAGAAGCCTAGCCTGATGAGCTTGCCGACAGTCTTACGGACTAAGCGCTGTTGCCGCGACAATGAAAGATCCGGTAACGAAATCATCACCTTCCCCCTAGTCGTTAGCTTGAAAGCGAGTGCGATTCTTATCTTTATTGCAAGCGTTCAATGCAAGCAACGTAACTTAACGGCGCACCATTTGATGGCCTTTCCGCTTAGACAAATGGCGTCACTTAGCCAACTCTCTTACCGGCTCTTTCGTAACCTAAGGTTGTTCGCACCGCTGACGTTATCACTAAGTATTGAATGTACTTGGAGGATGAAATGAATTTTTCCACGACCGGCGATATTGCTTGCAAAGTTCGGATCAACCCTATCATGCTTGTTAGCGGTCAAGGTATAGCAAGCCGTGCAATACGGTATCGCGGCAAACACACGCTGCGGGCCGTGCTTGGATTCCTGGATAGTCAGCGGGAGGTTCGCGCACTCGTTTTTAGCCACACATTCGACGGAGATATGTTGTGGGTCGACATCCAGACTGGAGAGCTACGAAGCTTTGAGGAGTGGCGATTCGAAGCGGCATGATCCACGCGCAAAGAGGCCGGCTTCTGCGTGGTCAGCGAGGCACGGCATTCAGGTAATAAACACGATCCGGTCGCCCACCGTCGAACCGCATTCCACGAAATACGCGGTACGGGCGGCCCTGACGTCGAGAAGAACGCGTTCGATGCCGTCAACACCTGGACTTTCATGAAGATGCGTTTTAACAACGACTTCCGAGCTTCGTCTGGCTAACGCGTCAAGCCGGACTTCCACGAGATACTTGATAGCATCTCGTTGGTTCATGAAATACAGAATCATTAACAACGTGTCCTTACTGCAGATAAAGCGGCGCTCTGTTACCGGGCCGATACTTCTCCCGACATGACGTCGATCCAGACAGGACCCTCTTCAGCTTGATGGCTAAAGACAAGCGCCCGTACTTGCGGCCCCGCTATTCTCAAGAAGCGCAGTACGTCGCTCCTGCGTTGCTTGCCGCGATACGGGACGCTGCATACTCCTTGATCGCATTCCTTCAGCAATACAACGTCGTTACGCTTAAGAAGCCGCTCAATCATTGTTTCAACCAACTCATGCGAAAGCCGAGCGACACTCCCCTGCACCTGACTCGCAAGCGCAGGCTGGCAGGGATCGGTGCGGATATTTGTATGCTTCGCGGCACCAGTCATTTACACCCCACCGCACAGACGATGGCCGATGCGCCCGCTACGGCACCGGCAATTCCGCCAAGGGCAAACGTCTCCACCGAACTGGCGCAAGCTTGAAGATTGAGTGTGCAAAAAAGCATCGCAATGTAAACGCAGCGGCGCAAGATTTTTCTCCCTCAACAGTCATTGCTGCGGTCTGGACCGGACAAAACGCCGAGGCACTTGACGCAGCTTCCCGTTGTGGGCCCGACGTGTGTTTGAAGGGGCCAACGCATCAACGCAGAGGACCCCCATGCACGCAGAGAGAGATTAGAGTGCTTTGAAGCGGAGCATTTCGGCAAGCACGGGCTGTAGACACCGTCTGCTTACGAGCCATTACCTGGGGCTGGAGAACGCGGCCTGTTTAGCTTATGCAAAGGGGACAGTCTGACTCAACCAAAGGTCGTTGAATTGCGGCAGGTTCCACTGTTTAGGGTCTTCAATTGCCACTATCCGATCACCGCCCTTCAATTTCTTCAGGTCTACTACTTGTGGAAAGACCGGTTGATTCGACCTGCATGAGAAGAATGTCTTGACGATCGGCGAGAGGATTGACCCACTGCCTTGATCGAGCACGACAGCCAGGAATCCAGACTCCAGCCGGACCAGCGAGCCCACCGGATAAATGCCTACGGTGCTTATAAAAGCCGCGAGAATAGTCTTGTCGAACTGTCCCTCCCACGACGCCATGCTGCGAAGCGCCTGAGTCGGATGCCAGGAAGATTTATATGACCGCTCGGATGTAACGGCGTCGTACACGTCGCAGACTGCGCCCATCCTGGCCAACAGGGGAATGGCCTTGTCTTTGAGCCCATGCGGATACCCGCGGCCATTTATCTTTTCATGGTGGTGCAACGCAACCTGCAGCACCCCGGCACTGACATCGGCTGACTGCAGCATTTGCCATCCATCGTAGGAGTGTTTCTTGGCGACCTCGTACTCTTCCACACTCAGCTTTCCCGGTTTGTTCAACACGGCGAGCGGCATGAGTGCCTTGCCGAGATCATGAAGCAATCCGGCCACGCCGGCCTCCAGTACATCCGGTTCGTCCAGTTCAAGTTCGCGCGCGAGCGCCGTCATCAACGCGCAGACGGCGACGGAATGCATATACGTGTAGCCGTCGTGGTGCTTCAGGCGCGCCACGCTGGTCAATGCGTAAGGGTTGCGTATAACGGACGCAGCAATGCTCTTCACCAGCGGCATCATGCTGGCGCCGGACACCGCGCGTCCCATGCGGGCCTGTTGAAACACAACCTTCATTTCATTGGAGGCTGATTCGAACAGTCGCTTTGCGTGTTCAATTTCCTCGCCTACCGGTCTTCGCGGCAATTGCGCGCGCGGTACGCCGCCTGCAATGCGTTGCTCGCCATCCCCCGTCTGCGCAGTGGAGCTCGCCGCAACGAACGGGTCAACCGGCTCTCCCAGGCCGTCATCAGGGCACGACAGACCTCGATCCGTGTCGATCACAATGGACGTTATTCCGCTTTCGACGATCTTCTCGATATCGATAGCGGTGAGCAAGAACGAGCTCTTCCAGAATGGGTGATCAAGCCAGCGCCGATCCAGACTGTGCAAGAACATGCCAGGACGCAATACAGAGGCTGCGACCGTTTTCAACATAGCCAACTCCGATGAGCCTTGATTTGGAACTAGCGAGGGAGAAGCCACATCACCTTCAGCTCCGGCCTACACTTACGTGCTCCACCAATGTACTGATCAGATCCTTGATTTCTTTCTCGCAGCGCCTTGTTACATCGTTAGCGCCAAGGTACAGCGCCAACACGTGCTAACCCGCCAACTCGTCTTCCTACATCGAATGATCGCGCGTAACTGCCTGTGATCATCAAAGAATGACCGCAATATATTCCAGACTCCTTACCCTGACTTACCGCCCATTTTAATGGGGTCATCGTAAGCCTCAAGTAAAGTCCTGGACCGCTAGCCGGCTGCCCCTAGCGTACCTCACGCCGCTTGAAAATAAACACAGCCAGCCATTTGCGCGCGCCTGGAACAACGTCCGGTTAATTTGAAATATTTGGTAAGTACTGACCGATCCCTAGTTCTTTTCCTTGCATTCCAGGCATCGAATCCAGTCGAGTATGCGTGAAAGTCCCATTCTTCCTGCGATAACGATGACCCTCTTCAAGTCCACCCTGATCTCTGTGTTTCTATTGGGCAGTCCGCTCGTGGCGCACGCTACCAGCTTCGATTGCAACCTCGGTCGCTCAGCGACGGAAAAGCTGATTTGCCACAACGAATCTTTATCGAAGCTCGACGATGAACTCGGAAAACTGTATTGGAAGGCGCGCCACGCGGTTGCAGATAAGCGCTCATTCCGTGCTGACAGCGATGCCAAATGGACCTGGCGGGAAACGCATTGCACGAATGAAACCTGTCTCACGACCTGGTACTCCGGCCGTATCGAAGAACTTCAGCAAATGGTCGATGACCTGCAATCCTTCTCGAAGCCGTCGCCCGTTCGCACGGCCTCCGTGAGTTTATTGACGGAGGCCACGATTGCCATAGGTCGATGCACTTTTGCCGAGCCCGGCATGATCTCGCTCGACAACTGCAGGTCGCTGATGAAATCCAATATGCGTTGGAAATATGACGTGCATGGAGGCGACTGGTTCTGCGGAGTCGCCGTGCTGAAGGACGAACAAAAATTGCCTACGGTCGCCCTTCAGTGAGCAAGCAAAAGCAAGCGGATTTGCGCCCGGCTTAGTACTTGTTACCGGCGATAGAACACGCGGAAGCGGTTGGTTAGCCGGACGTGTTATTTAAAAATTTCAATACTCGCCCTTCCAGGTTCCAAGCTTTAGCTTAGCGCCGGTGACCTCCCCAGAACCCGTGTGAGCCACTGCTAAATCGCGACGGTCCGCCATGAAAGCCGGAACCCATCGGCGCACCGACGCGTATGTGACCCATTTGATGAAAATGGTCGAAGTGCGAATGGTGATGGAAACGATCGACGAAAATAAAACTCACGCCCGCGCCAATGAACAGCGGCGGCCCCCAGTACCATGGGTCGGGATACGGATAATACGCGACCGGATACAGAAGCATGCTGCCGTCGGGGTTCTCGACCATTTGCCACGTTCCATCGCTTTGCAGGCACGCCCGTCCCACGACTTGCTGCGCCGAGCCGTCAATATCCGCTTGTCCCGCTACGGCGCGGCAATTGGCTCCAGAGTCGGCATCCAGACCTACGGTGTCGTCGTACAATTGTGCGAGCGCGGGCGCCGCAAACCCCAGTGTGGCAAGCACTATTCCTAACCTGAATAACTGGCGCATCGTCGTCTCCTGCGTGAACCTGGACGCATCGGCATCGTTCGCCTCATGAGTCCGGTTATAGGGGTTAAACGATCGAAGCCATGGAAATATTCCGGCGCATGCACTCGGAAACACTCAGGCGATGCTTTTGCGCGCACTTGATACCGCGCGAGCGCCTAAGCGGCTTTATTGTGGAAATCCTTAGAGGGGACACACTTGGTATGTGCCTAATTTGGCATAAGCTTAATATCAGGCAACCCTCGTTGAGCCGGCGTCATTTTGTCTGCAAGCGCCGCTCTTATCGTGATGGAACGCTATCAGTCTTGTTTGTTTCACCCGGACGCAGTGCGCGCCTTTTCCGGCACAGCAGGTTCACTATTGCGCAAAGCGCTAGCCCTGTTCGCGGGACTGCTGCTCTGCGGTGCGGCAGCCGCAAACCCGGTTGCCGTGGTCATTCCGCTTAACGGCGCTGTCGGACCGGCCAGCGCCGACTTCGTCGTTCGCGCGCTTGCCCGGGCCGCTGAAGAACGCGCGCAACTGGCCATTCTCGAGATCGATACGCCTGGCGGACTTGACCAGTCGATGCGCTCGATCATCAAGGCCATCCTCGCATCGCCCGTTCCCGTTGCGGCGTTCATTGCGCCGGGCGGAGCTCGAGCGGCCAGCGCCGGCGCGTACATTGTCTATGCGAGCCATATAGCCGCCATGGCGCCGGGCACCAACCTCGGCGCCGCCACACCTATCCGGCTCAGCGCAGGCGGCGGCTCCACCGAGACTGAGCCGGGCCACGCGAAGACGGACGCAGGCGCGTCAACGTCTGCCGGTGCGAATGCGGCATCCACCGAGACCACCAAGCAAGTGCAGGATGCCGCAGCCTATATACGCGGCCTCGCGCAATTGCGCGGTCGCAATGTGCAGTGGGCCGAGCGCGCGGTGCGCGAAGCAGTCAGCCTGTCAGCGAGCGAAGCACTCGCGCAAAACGTGGTCGACATGAACGCATCCGACGTACCCGACTTGCTCGCGAAGCTCAACGGCAGGCATGTTCAAACGATCACGGGCGATCATGTCCTGACGACCTCCGGCGCGGTGGTCGTGACGATCCAGCCCGACTGGCGCAGCCGCTTTCTCGCGACCATCACCGACCCAAGCGTCGCGCTCATTCTCATTACGATAGGCATGTATGGGTTGTTCTTCGAGTTCGCCAATCCCGGTCTCGCGTTACCCGGTGTAGCAGGCGCGATCAGTCTGATGGTGGGCCTGTTCGCATTGCAATTGCTGCCCGTCGACTTGGCTGGTCTTGGCCTGATCCTGCTTGGCATCGCCTTTCTTGTCGCCGAGATTTTCCTGCCCACGTTCGGCACGCTCGGCTTCGGCGGCATCGTCGCGTTTGCAATGGGTGCGCTCATGCTGTTCCGTACCGATGCCCCCGGCTATGGCATTCCCGTGGCACTCGTAGTGGGCCTCACCATTGCCACCGCGCTGTTTGTGTTTGTCGTGTCCAGCGTCGCGCTGAGGGCACGCCGGCGGCCCGTGGTCAGCGGAGCGGAAGCGCTGCTTGGCAGCATCGGCGAGATGCTGGAAGACGTGCCGCCGAGTGACAGCGGCTGGGCTCGCGTGCACGGTGAACGATGGCGTGTGTGCTGTCACGAGACTCAAGCCATGCTCGCGCGCGGAGAGCATATACGCGTGCTCGCGCGTCATGGCCTGACGCTGAGCGTGGCGCGGCTTGACGATATAAAACAAGGAGAGAAATGATGGTCGGATTCACGTTTGGCTTTAGCGGTATCTTGCTGGCGTTAGTCATCCTTATCGTATTTTCGTCGATCCGCATTTTTCGCGAATACGAACGCGGTGTTGTCTTCATGCTTGGCCGCTTCTGGAAGGTCAAGGGGCCGGGCCTTGTCCTGATCATTCCTGCGGTGCAGCAAGTCGTGAGAATGGATCTGCGCACCGTCGTCTTCGACGTGCCGCCGCAAGACGTGATCACGCGCGACAACGTGTCGGTGAAGGTGAACGCGGTGGTCTACTTTCGCGTGGTCGATCCGGAAAAGGCTGTGATCCAGGTCGCCCGTTTCCTCGAAGCAACCAGTCAGTTGTCGCAGACGACCCTGCGCGCGATCCTCGGCAAGCACGAACTCGACGAGCTGCTGGCGGAACGCGAACGCCTCAACATGGACATTCAAAAGGTGCTCGATTCGCAAACCGATGCATGGGGCATCAAGGTATCGAATGTTGAGATCAAGGACGTCGACTTGAACGAGACCATGGTGCGCGCGATTGCCCGGCAAGCTGAAGCCGAGCGCGAACGGCGCGCGAAGATCATCCATGCAGAGGGCGAACTGCAGGCGTCGGAAAAGCTGCTGCAGGCCGCGCAAATGCTCGCACAAGCGCCGCAAGCCATGCAGCTGCGTTATTTGCAGACCCTGACCAACATCGCAGGCGACAAGAATTCGACCATTGTTTTTCCCATGCCGATCGATCTGATCAGTTCGCTTCTTGAGCGGCTTAAGGGACCCACCCAAAGCTGATTGCAATTTAAAGCGCCTAAGAAGGAGCCCGATGCTAATCATCCGCTAATTGCATTAATGCGAAAAATAAATGAATTTGACGCCTGATTGCTCAAGCGGTAGATTCGGGTTCACGCTAATTGAAATTTTTTGATCATCCTCTACGACAAGCATCTGGGCGCTAACTCAGCTATTTCTTTCATACTGCTAACATTCCTCGATGCTTGCTCGACCACCCCGCCCCGGCATCCCCGCAAACCCACTAATCAAATTTGCGGTGGTCACCGCTCTTACAGGGATCGGCGCCGGCTTGGGCGGCATGGGGTTGGCTCTCCTCCTGCATTTAATCCAGCACGTCGCCTACGGCTACAGCCTCACGCATCTGGTCGGGCAAGAGAGTTTCTATGAGGGTGTCGAGGCAGCATCGGCTGGCCGCCGGGTTGCCGTGCTCGCGCTCTGCGGTCTCATTGCGGGCTGCGGCTGGTTCGTCATCTATCGCTATGGACGGCCGCTGATCAGCATCAAGAAGGCCGTTGCCTCCGACGACCCGCGCATGCCGGCCGCCACCACGACGGCGCATGCACTGCTTCAGATCATCACGGTTGCGCTCGGCTCGCCGCTCGGCCGCGAGGTTGCGCCCCGCGAGATCGGATCCCTGATTGCAGGATGGCTGTCGCATTACGCCGGTCTCACGGTTGAGCAGACCCGCTTGATGGTGGCTTGCGGCGCAGGCGCCGGGCTCGCCGCGGTGTACAACGTTCCGTTTGGCGGAGCGATCTTTGTGCTCGAAGTCTTGCTTCGGTCGTTCGAGCTGCGTGTGGTGATTCCCGCGCTGGTCACCTCGGTCATTGCAGCCGTGGTCGCGTGGCTCGGCCTGGGAGATGAATCGCAATACGTGGTGCCGCACTTCGGCTTGAGCGTGAACCTCGTGACGTGGTCCATTGTCACCGGCCCCCTGTTTGGCGTGGCCGCTTTCGTCTTTGTCCAGTTGACGACGAAATCCCGCGCAGCCGCACCGAAGGGATGGACGCTGCCGCTTTTCTCGCTCGTCAACTTCGTGATCGTCGGCTTGCTCGCAGTGTCGTTCCCGCAGATCCTCGGCAACGGCAAGACACCCGCGCAACTAGGCTTCAGCAATGAGCTCACTATCGGCCTTGCAGGAACGCTGCTGGTCATCAAGGTAGCCATAACCGCCAGCAGCCTGCGCGCGGGCGCTCAAGGCGGCCTGCTCACGCCCGGCATGTCTAACGGTGCGCTGCTGGCTATCGTGCTGGGCGGGATCTGGACGTTGATGTGGCCGGGAACGCCCATGGGGGCTTTTGCGATTGTCGGGGCAACGGCCTTTCTCGCTTCGTCCATGAAAATGCCGATCACCGCGCTCGTCCTCATGGTCGAGTTCACGCGTGTCGATCATGATTTCATCGTGCCCATGTTGTGCGCGGTTGCAGGATCGATCGCGACCAATCGCTTGCTTGAACTCAGGATGCAAGCGCAGCAAGCGCGATCTCCAAACGCGAGTTCCGAACTCAAGGGTGGCGCCATATCGCAAGGCTGACGCGGTTCATCCCGTTCGCGAACAAGGCGTCCGCAGCAGTCGGTAAGAAATCGATATATGAGGAAAGACCTGTTTCAGTCCGAACCGCTTATGCTTGACTACGTCGCGCCAAGACCCCCTCTCCTGGCGAGGACGCTCCGTAAGCTTTATCCCGCGCTTTCGAGAGGGGTGCGGGCTTTTTTTTGCACGTCATTCAACTAATGCGAAACCGTTCCTATGTCGTTGACCTCGACGTTCGATGATCGCGGTTGAACGGCTTGCTTGATCAGCAACGCAACGCATGCGATCACGCCGGGCACCGCCACGACAGCAAAGATGTTTTCAAAACTGAAGTGCTGCCGGGCCAGTTCGGCAACGAGGAACGAGCCCGCGATACCACCGAAGCGTCCAATGCCCAGCATCCATGCAACGCCGGTACCGCGCCCCTGAGTCGGATAGAACGCCGCTGCTAACGCCGGCATGGAAGACTGCGCGGTATTCATCAGCACGCCGGCCGCAAAAACAACCACGATCAGCAAGCTGATATTGCCGGCTGAGTGCCCAATGCAATACACGGTGACAGCGGTCAACGCATAGCATGCGGCGATAATCCGGTTCGGATTGAACCGGTCCATCAGGACTCCACATAGTACGGCGCCCATGCCGCCAAGCGGGAACAGCGCGGAAATCAACGTCGCGCGCTGCGGGCTCAAACCTGTTTCTTTTAGCAGGATCGGCATCCAGTTGATCGATGCATAGAAGATCACCAACCCCATGAAATAGGTCAGCCAGAGCATCACCGACCCGACGATATATTCCCGCGACAGCACCAGGCGGATACCGCTTTTCCCAGGCACGGGTTGAGCCTGTTCCGTCATGACGAATGAGGCGGCGTCAGCGGCGCTGCGACCAATGCGGCTAAGCGTAGCCCGAATCCTTTCAACGGAATGTGCATGGGCAACCCGGTAACGCACCGACTCCGGGAGGGCAATAAGCAGCAGGACCGCCAGCAAAAGCGGAGTCGCACCGCCGAGCAGCAAAACGCTGCGCCATCCAAGAGCGGGAATCATCCACGCCGCGAGGAAGCCGCCGAATGCAGCACCCAGCGGGAAGCCGCAGAACATCAGGTTGATCAGCGTTGCACGTCGGCGATCCGGGCAGAACTCGCTCATGATCGTCACTGCGTTCGGCATGGCTGCGCCCAGTCCGAGTCCCGTGATGAAGCGCAGGATCGTCAAGTGCGTCAGGTCGCCGGAGAAAGCGGAAGCGAGGCACGCGACGCCGAAGATCACGACCGATGCAATCAGAAGCACACGCCGTCCCAGGCGATCGGAAAGTGGACCGGCGAGGAGTGCACCGAACGCGAGGCCGAACAATGCGGCGCTCAAGACCGGCGCAAGCGCGGGCCGGCTGATATTCCACTCGGTGATCAGCGAAGGAGCAATGAAGCCGATAGCGGCTGTGTCAAATCCGTCCAGCAGGACGATGACAAAGCACATGGCGAAGATCAACCACTGAAACCCGCCGAACGGGTGTTCATTAATGAAAGTCTGGACGTCGACTGACGGACTCCTGCTCATGTCTCTTCCTTATATTTTGTTAGGTCGTCACCGGGCGTGCGATTCTTTCAGTTTATACACGCCACGTGTCTGCGGCGGCGATACTAGTAGCGGGACATCGGCGTCGACTATGCGGGGCAACCCCTAGGTCCAGGCAAGCGCATTCGGAGCATCGTCTTTGACCCGCTTCGCATAACGCATCTCAAGGACTATCCAGGATTTATATAGTGGATATCGCCAGGGCTAGCAATTGTCTAAAGACGCTAGAGGCGCCTTTAGAATCAGATCAACGTCGCCCTGCAATTGCTAACGCACGATCGCAGTCATCAATCAAGTGGCGAGCGTCAGCCGGCCACTGCAATGATTCAATCAACGTCACGCATGGAGCACCAGCTTCTGTACGCGCCAATTCAGCAATTCGGCAACATACAGCACGTTCTCCGACGGACAAGCCATCTGGTGAATCCAGCCGAACTGCTTGAGCTGCTTGCCGGACTCGCCGAGTACTCCCAGCACCTCACCCTCGAGCGACAGTTTATAAATGCGCCCCGGAAAGGCGTCTGAGCTGTACAGCACCTGGTTAGGCCCCGGCGAAATGCAGATGGCCCACGGCGAGCCGGGTGCGAATGTACCAGCGGCTATGGCGGCCTCATCGGGCGCATAACCAATCGCCGGTCGCGCACCGGGAGGCACCGGCACGTCGATAGTGAACTGGCGCTGAAAATTGCCTTCGCCATCGAACACCTGGATGCGCCGGTTACTCCGGTCCGCTACATAGACAAGCCCCTTGGCGTCAAGCGCAATACTATGCGGCGTGTGGAACTGCCCGGGGCCGGTGCCGCGCTCACCCCAGGACTTAAGCCAGTTACCGTCCTTGTCGACTTTTGCCACTCGCGAGTTGATATAACCGTCGCTGATATAGCTGTTACCGGCAGCGTCCCAGGCCACATCGGTTACCTGGCGGAAACGGCCCGGCTCGGCGGGAAGCGGCGGATTCGGGTGCTTGAGCGGACCGGTCTCCTCGTCTGCCGCCTCTTGCTTGCGGCCGAAGACCATTGCGACGCGACCGTCAGGCGTGAACTTGATGACCATGTCCGAGCCCTTGTCCGTCACCCAGATATTGTCCTGGCGATCCACCTTGACCATATGCGCGAAAGACCATGCGTATAGATTGCGGCCAATCTCGCGGACGAACCGGCCGTCGGGTGCGAACTCGAGAAGTTGAGCTGCCGCGGCAGCGTACGCGGGTCCATTGGTATTGCCCCGTGACAGCACGAAGATATGGCCCTTGGAGTTCAGCGCGATGCCAGAACATTCGCCGAAATAGGTATCGCGCGGCAAGTGCACTGGGTTAGGGACCGAGTCGTAGGCAATGATTCGAGTTGGATCGGTGTCGGCATAGGCGGAGTGCGGTAGCAAGGCGAGTGCCGCGGCGCCCTCGGCTGCAAAGGCCAGGAAACGGCGGCGGGTCAGCACGCGAGTGGCTGGGTCGCCGCAGCATGGGCAGGATAGTGGATGTGCCTCAAACATTAAATCTCGCTCCTTGTTGTTCTTGACGATGGCGCTAAGCGCCATGTTTATTGAACGCGACCCGAAGGCAAGTTACGCATGGTTAGAGCCTTCCAATCGTCCCCTGCGCCGGCGCATGGTCTTTTGGTGACCTGAGCGCGCCAGCGTGGCTTTCACTATAGTGCACATCATGAGCGGCAGATGCAGAGTTCGCGTCCGCTTGATGCCGGGGCCGCGAACCCGCGCGCTTATTTAACTTCGTTTGGCTTTAGCCGCTGTATCCGCCTCTGCGCCACCCGACTCTCTTGCCCGATGTAACAGCCTCGCGTCGCTGCGTGCATCCGGGTAAATATCGAAAGAAATGAAGCGGGCGATGTCGAATTCTCAAGGCGTCGTTCGTCATGCGTATAGGGCCGTAATCCGGCAATGCGCTTTTGGACGCGCCGCATCGTGCCCCCATTTCCGATCGTTCCAGTCAATTCCCCCTCAACCACGAGGAGAGCATTCATGTCTTCCGTAAATGGCTCTGAACAGACGTTGCAGCCGGTCGCGGCACTGGCTCAATCAACGCGCCGGTTCCCGGGCGAAAGTACGCAGTACCGCACCGCACGCGACGCGCTCCTGGCAGAGGAGATCGAGTTACGCCGACACATCGAGCGTGTGGCTGCCCTGCGCCGGGCATTGCCAGCCGGCGGCGAGGTGCCACAGGATTACCGCTTCGAGGGCGAGCATGGTCCGGCCACGCTCTCCCAGCTATTCGGCGATCATGACACCCTGATCACCTATAACTGGATGTTCGGTCCCAAGCGCGAACGGCCTTGCCCGATGTGCACGTCATTGCTTGGCGCCCTTGACGGCGAGATGGCCGATATCTTGCAGCGCGTCGCTTTTGCGGTGATCGCCCGCGGGCCAATCGAACGCCTGATAGCATTCAAGAAAGAGCGCGGCTGGCGCCACCTGCGGCTTTATTCGTCGGGTGGCAACAGCTTCAATTGCGATTACGCTAACGAAGATCCGGATACCGGCGACAATCCTGCGTTTAACGTTTTCACGCGTTCAGGTGGTACTGTGCGCCACTTCTGGGGCGACGAGATGGGACCGCAAACGGCCGACCCGGGGCAGGACCCGCGTGGTGCGCCCGACCCCATGCCGCTGTGGCTCATGCTCGACCTGACGCCCGGCGGCCGCGGCAGGGACTGGTATCCGAAACTGGAATACGCCGCCAAGCGCGCTTGAGCCGGGCACCTGACTCGAGCACTTGAGCGGCATGACATCGAGTACCATGCCGCCATTCTTCCTTACCGATAAATAATGACACGACGCTTTCTTCAACTTGCCATTGTGCTGGGCCTCATTACCGCTGTAGGCCCGTTTGCCATCGACATGTACCTGCCCGCCCTGCCTTCAATCGGGGGAGCGCTGCACGCCACTCCGGCCGAAGTGCAGATGAGCCTGATGGTATTTTTCATCACGCTCGGCGTCTGTCAGCTCGTGTACGGACCGCTCTCGGATATCTTCGGCCGCAAGATGCCGATCTATGTCGGCCTCGCGATCTTTACCGTCGGCAGCGTGGGCTGCGCGTTTGCACCAGACGTCCACGTGCTGATTGGTTTTCGCGTGCTCCAGGCGTTGGGCGCGTGTGCCGGCATGGTTGTTCCGCGCGCGATTGTCCGTGACCTGTACACCGGTCACGATGCCACCCGGCTCATGTCGCTGCTTATGCTTGTTGTGAGCGTCTCTCCGCTACTCGCGCCGCTGACCGGCAGTTTCATCATTGCGGCGTTCGGCTGGCGCGGGGTCTTCTGGGCGCTGACGGTGGCCGGCGGACTCGCCCTCGTGCTTGCGGCTACGCAGTTGAAGGAGACCCGGGAGATTCATCATCGCGCCGGCAGCTCGTGGGCAACGGCATTCGCGGGGTATCGAAAATTGCTTAGTGATCCGACGTTTCTTGGACTCACGTTTGTTGGTGCGTTCGGCGTCTCGTCCTTTTTCATCTACCTGGCGAGCGCATCGTTCGTCATCATTAACCATTACGGCTTGTCGCCCACCATGTTCAGCTTGTGCTTCGCGCTCAACGCGGCGGCGTTTTTCGGCTTCAGCCAGTTGACTGCGCGGCTCACTGCCCGATACGGCCTGCCGCGCGTCATTCGCGTTGCCGTTACGGGCTTCGCGATTTCGATGAGCATCGTAGCGGTGCTGTTCCTGGCAGGCGCCGACAGCCTCGCGCTGATGATGGTTTTCCTGTTTATCGGATATGGTTTCCTGGGACTGGTCTTGCCGACTTCCGCGGTGTTATCGCTTGAAAATCATGGCGCAATTGCGGGTACGGCTTCGGCACTGATGGGTGCATTGCAGTTTGTCGTTGGCGCGGCGGTGATGGCCGTATCCGGTTTATTCGCCGACGGCGCGCCAAAGCCGATGGTCGTCGGAATCGCGCTCTCCGCGCTGGTGGCGTTTGTCATTGCCCGTCTCACGCTGCGCGCCGAAAATGCGAGGTTGCCAGCGGCGGCAGAGTAAACAGAGAATGCGGAATTGAGAGCAGATGCGCGCGTGGTATATCCACGCACCTTCCTCTTCAATGTGCCTTGCAAAGAATCGCGGTCATCACCGGCGTGACTTCGTGAACAATAGCGTCGCTGCCCATTTGATGCAGGCGATCCTTGACGTCGTCTGAACCGCCTGTCACCACGACGCCGTAAGCCCAGTCCCCAACGGGATCTCCCTTGCCCGGCTTGAAGAGCGGATCATCCTTCTCATAGCCGAGCACGACAAAGACCGGGAATTCGAACGCCGTGAGCTTCACGCCATGGGCCGGCCTGAATGCGTTGATTGAATTCTTCTCGACATGCATTGGCTTGGACTGTATTTCGCCACTGTTCATCAGCGCGCTGATAAACACATGGCCCGTCGATTTGCAATTGAGTTGTTCTTCTACCGCGCTTCCATGTGCAAGTGTCGACAACAATCCGCAAGGCGCGAGCGCAACTACGCTGACGATCCGAATAAGCTTGGTGACCCGCATGGTTGGCCTCTATTTTTTTCGACGTTGCATCAGCCGCGACGTTTTGGTCGCGGTGTTTCACTCTACCTGCACCCGTAAATTATTGTCGGATTGCCAATATCTTTAGCTGCCCCGAACAAACAATCTTGATTGAGTGGCAGGCGTGAACGCCGCCGCGCCGCTTCAGCGTCCATGAAATCGGCGCCGTCGCCAGATGCAAACCTCCGCTTACAGCGTCACCCTCATTGCGGGCGCGATTGCCAGCTATGTCCGTTCTCTTTCGAACTTTCAAAAGATTTCTAACGACGCCGTTTCGAGGTTTTCTACTAAACCGGATGCGCCGGCTGCCTCTCTTCCATCCGACACAAATGAGCCTTTACATTTTCGAATTTGTTCACTAGCATTCGAATTCGAACATTATCGATTCGATAGATTTTCTTAATTGATGTTGGAAATTGAAGTGAGCTAGGGCGGAACGATCGATCTGGCAGCGCTGAATCTATGTATTGATCAGCAAACAACATGTGTGATATCGCGGGATGTGACTTCGGCGGTGTTCTTTTGCGAACAAAGTGGATTTGTTTTCCCTCAGCTGGAGTTGCGGATCGGAGCGATCACCGGCGGCTCGCACTAATCGGGCTCCAAGGCATTCATTCCGCCCCTTGGCAGGTCTTACTCCAACCGCATGAAGTGGTTGGCCTAACTAACGCCGCAATCAAAACGTAATATTCGTAGAAGCGCCTGCCTCACGGAACCGCAGTCAAAACAAGAAGTCAGCAACGTCGCGAGGCATCATGCACAAAGCGGCGATCCATCTAAAAACCAGTGGAGAAGACAATGCAGGAGCAATACATTCTCGCGCTCGATCAGGGCACGACAAGTTCACGCGCCATGGTGTTCGATCGCCAGGGCAACGTAGTGTCGGTAGCCCAGAAAGAGTTTGGCCAGATCTATCCGCAACCGGGCTGGGTCGAGCACGATCCACAGGAAATCTGGTCGACCCAGGCGGGCGTAGCCGCTGAAGCCGTCACCCGCGCGGGCCTGAACGGTGCATCGATTGCCGCTATCGGCATTACCAACCAGCGCGAAACCACCATCGTCTGGGATCGCGAAACCGGGCAGCCGATCTATAACGCCATTGTCTGGCAAGACCGACGCACCGCCGACTTCTGCGACCAGTTGAAGGCGCAGGGACTGGAAGAAAAATTCCGTGCCAAGACGGGCTTGCCTATTGATTCCTACTTCTCCGCAACCAAGATCCGCTGGATCCTCGACAACGTGGAAGGCGCGCGCGAGAAAGCGAAACAGGGACGCCTTGCCTTCGGTACGGTCGATAGCTGGCTCGTGTGGAACTTCACGAAACACGGCTTGCATATCACCGACGTCACCAACGCGTCGCGCACCATGCTCTTCAATATCCACACGCTCAAGTGGGACGACGAACTCCTCGACGCCCTCGATATTCCGCGCAGCATGCTGCCCGAAGTGCGTGCCTCGTCGGACGTGTACGGCCCGACCAAGACCACGGTCTTTGCCTCCAAGATCCCGATTGCCGGCATTGCAGGCGACCAGCACGCCGCCCTCTTCGGCCAGATGTGCACCGAGTCCGGGATGGTGAAAAACACCTACGGCACGGGCTGTTTCCTCGTGATGAACACAGGCGACAAGCCGATCGAATCAAGCAACAACCTGGTCACCACCATTGCATGGCAGATCGGCGACCAGGTCAACTATGCGCTGGAAGGGAGCATCTTTATTGGTGGTGCAGTCGTGCAATGGGTACGCGACGGTCTTGGCATCATCAAGAGTGCCAATGAAATCGAAGCGCTCGCGCGCAGCGTGCCGCATAGCGATGGCGTTTATATGGTGCCCGCCTTCGCCGGCCTGGGCGCACCGCACTGGAATGCGCGCGCACGGGGCACGCTGTTCGGCGTGACACGCGGTACGACCTCCGGCCACATTGCACGGGCGGCGCTCGAAAGCATTGCGTTTCAATCAATCGATGTATTGAAGGCCATGGAAGCCGACTCCGGCATCCGGATTGGCGAGTTGCGCGTGGACGGCGGAGCGGTCGCCAATAACCTGTTGATGCAATTCCAGGCCGACATGCTGGGCGTGGACGTAGTTCGTCCGCAGATCAGCGAAACCACTGCATTAGGCGCGGCGTATCTGGCCGGGCTGGCAGTCGGTTACTGGAAGGACGTGAATGAACTGCAAAGCCAATGGAAGCTGGACCGCCGCTTCTCGCCGGATGTTGCGGCTGACGAGATCAAGCGACAGATGCACGGCTGGCAACGCGCGGTAAATGCCGCCAAGACCTGGGCCGACGCCACCTGAAAGAAGGGTGAACTCACGTTGAACCTGCGTTCAACGTGAGTCCCCGTCGCGTCCTTCCAAACGTGTTTACTGCCTCGCAATTCATCCTTTAGGAATCCTCCTTATGTCATCAACTATCACTAAACCGACCGGCAGGCAATTTGTCGGCGAACTTATATCCGAAGCTATCGCCGTCCTCATCATCATCGCGTTCGGGGACTCAGTGGCGTGCATGTACGTGCTGTACGATCCCAGCCCGTATGTGAATGCCTATTGGGGTGTCTGCATGTCGTGGGGCCTGGCGGTGACGCTGGCCATCTATGTGACCGGCTCTATTTCCGGCACCCATGCCAATCCTGCGGTGACACTGGCGCTCGCGTTATTTCGCGGTTTCTCGTGGAAAAAAGTCTTGCCCTACTGGGTGGCGCAACTCGTTGGCGGCATTCTGGGCGCGGTCATTGTTTATGCGCTGTTCGGGCCGGTGATCGACCATTACAATCTGGTTCATCATTTGTCACGGGCGGACGGCGGCGCGGCGGGCGTGTTCTTCACGCATCCGGGCCTGGCCATTACCCCCATGCACGCGTTCTCCGATGAAGTCATCCTGACGGCGTTTCTTTTGTTCGGGATTTTCGCGATCACGGAGCAGTTCAACGAGATGGCGCCGCAGGCAAATGCGGGCGCGCTCATGATCGGATTCCTGGTGGCAATCCTTGGATCGTCGATGGGCTATCTGGAAGCATGGGCAATGAATCCCGCCCGCGATCTTGGCCCGCGTCTGTTTGCCTACTTTGCAGGCTGGGGTTCGTCCGCGCTGCCTTCGCCGGACAACTACTGGTGGATTCCGGTGGTCGCTCCGTTGATAGGCGGCGTGATTGGCGGCGGCGCTTACCAACTGCTGATTCATCCTTTCCTGCCGGCGCGCGTGCGCGCAGCGCAAGCTGAGGCCAATGGCAAGGACTGTGAGGAAGGCCAACGCGTCTGACAAATTGCCAGGCTGACTTAGCCCCTAGCTCAGGCAGCAGCTAAGTGCCGGACGTTGGTTAGTCCGGTGCTTAGCTGCTCAATTCCACGTTCGATGCTGATACCCGCACCGTTGCGTCTTTCAGTGGCCGCAACTTTTTGATGCGCGGGGATACCCGCTTAGCGACCCTCAGCAATCCAGTTGCCGAGCCGGAAACTTCGTTGCTCACGCTTGTTGCTGACAGACACCACGGCTATTCAAACTACCCATGTACTCCAAAGCCCGAATCACTGTCCCTTGACCACTGCTCCGCTCGTTGATGGCTGCGACATCGTCGTTCCGTTCTCCGTGGCTCCGCCGTAGCCAGTAGCGGCGTCTCCTGAATGCACGCGCGCTTCAGCGGCCTGAATATCGCTCGGATAGTAAGCGTCCTGCGAGTTCGGGCGCCATCCCGCGTTCTCGAGCTGGATGAGATCGGCGCGCACCTGGGCACGCGTCACGGGATGGTCCGTGGTTTGGGCGAACGAGATGGCGGGAGCAGCCAGGACCAGGGCAAGTGTCGTGCAGATCAGTGTTTTCATGATGGGTAGCCTCTTTGAAAAGTGGCTTCACTCTCGATGAATGAAGCGCATGCTTCATCGCCCGGTAAGGGACGGTAAGCAACTTCATTCTGCGCGGCGTGCACTGACTCTAAGCTGACGCCCAGATGACAAGATCGCCATAATGAGCACCCCGAGATTCGAAGAAAACGACTTTGTAATCTTGCCGTCAGTGCCGGGTAAAGACCGGGTCATCACACTGGTTGCACGTGTCAGAGTCGCCGCTTTCTAGCACGTGTCCTATACCTTCATTGTGCTTGCGATCCTGCTCGCCCTGATCGGACCGCTTGGCCGTCATACGGACACCTACGGATATTTTTTTGAAAATTAATATTCCGACGGTCAGGATTTTCTGGTCGTATAGCGGATTCTCTGCGGAATCGGCAAGGGCTTGCGTCAGGATGAGCGCTTGCGCCGCGTGAGTTGGGGCTTACTGCCTGCGTTCATCGCCCCTTGAATGGGCGTGGTCATCATGCTCTAGCGATTCGTGCCGGGAATGCTTCCGTGCGTCGAAGATTCCCCAGATGGCAATGGCCAATCCAATCCCGAATCCGCAACCCAACAACACATAAGTACTCATCTGCGACCTTACAATGGGTGAAGCGATACTTGATGCGTGCGCCAGACATCGCTGTCCCGGATACTACCGATGCATTCTTTCAAAACGCATGCCATGCCCTACGCGGGCATCATCAGTCAGGCTCAGGCACGGTATCGAGCGCGGCCCAGCTAACGCTCGATACGCCCTTGTCCATGCTAAGCCGGCTCGCAACGGCTTCAACCTTCGATTGATATTTCGGATGCGTTTCGAGCGTTGCGATCACTTCCACTCGCTGCGAACCGTCGTCGACATCCGTGCTGCTGAGTTCCTGGAACGAGAGCGGCGCAGACACCATCGAGTTGGTGATCAACGCGCGGATATCCACTTCATCCTCCGCGCGGCAGACGACCGTCAGCACGTATTTGCGCACGAGGTCGGCGGAAGCCACCGGAGCAGTATTGATTGCGCGCCCGATCTCACGCAGCACGGTGTTGGTGAACAGGATAACCACGGTTCCCGCGATGGCGGGTCCATAGTGTGTCGACCCGCAAAGAACGCCAACGGCCGCCGAGCACCACAAGGTGGCCGCCGTATTGATTCCCTGGATTGCTCCCTGCTCGCGCATGATGACGCCGCCACCCAGGAAGCCCACGCCGGACACCACGTATGCCGCCATTTGCGTCACGGTCGCGGTCCCGTCCCCAGTCAAGGTGCCAAGGATCACAAACAGGCAGGCGCCACTGGTCACCAAAGTAATGGTGCGCAAGCCCGCCGTTCGCTGCCGCATCTGTCTCTCCAGACCGATGCCGATGCCGCACGACAAAGCCACTATCAGAGGGAGAATGTACTCGTAGATCATGAAGCGATTCTTTGATTTGTATTGTTCGTGCACATTGCCTGACGAATACCGCTCAAGCACTCTCGATGGCCGTGCCGTCGCCATGCCGGCGCGGCTCACCGTATTGTCTGCGTGTGACAGTCCGATGACAGCGAGCAAACTACTCCGTTTGCTGGGGCTTAAGCGGTCACTGCCATTGTCCGTCGCCACGGCTGCTTTTCGTGCTTAGGACACTGCGTGATAAGCATCCGGCGAGCACATGTCGATCCATGCCCGCGCCATTTCCTTGGAAGGCACAAGTGCCAAGCGAAGTTGCCACGAGTATTGACTCGCCGCAACGCTCCGTTCAAGTGCGGACAAGGGGCGCGACTGATTGGCGCTGATAGAAGATAAGAGATGCACGGAAAAAGTACTGCGACGCGCACCATCTGCCTGCTGGCAAGACGGCGGCTAGGAATTCAAGCGCGGGGTCTTGCTGGTCAGGCAGCTAAACAATCCAGGGGATGACGACTACACGTGTCCAAGGCATTAGCCCGATTAATCATAATGAGCGAATTTTAGGCAGCCGCTAAATCGCAAGTCAACACAATTCGCTATCGCCCTTAACCAATTTCGCTAGCCAGCTTCCCTAGGCGTTGCAATGCATCGTCAAGGGTTTGATCGAATGGCTGCGGACAGCTCAACCGAATGAAGGAAGCGAAGCGCCGGGAATTGGAGAATATGGTCCCGGGCGCAATGCGAATGCCGCGCGTCAACGCCTCTTCAAACAGCCGGCCCGAATCCGTACCGGCCGGCAGTTCTACCCAAAGCACGATACCGCCAACCGGCACGCTAAGGCGAGTACCGGTTGGAAAATAACGAGCAATAGCATTGGCGGTCGCTTCCCGCTGCGTCCGCAATCGCTCCCTTAACTGGAACAAATGCCGGTCGTACGCACCCGATCCGATGAATTCCGCGGCAACGAGTTGAGACAAGCTTTCGTTGTTCCGGCTCTGCGCATACTTGAGCATCTTGACGCGTGCGTGCCATCGCCCTGACGACATCCACCCTAACCTCAAACCCGGCGCCAGGACTTTATTCAACGACGCGCAATGAATCACGCCGCCGTCACGGTCCCATGCCTTCAGAGGCTTGTTTTGCGCAGCGTCATCAAGCAATTCCCGATAAGGCTCGTCCTCGATCACCGCCACCTTATGCCGCGCGCAAAGCCGGACAAGCCCGGCCTTTCGTTCATTAGGCATCACACTGCCCAGTGGATTTTGCAGATGCGGTACGACCACCACGGCCTTGATGTTCCCATAGGCGTGCATCGCCATTTCCAGTGCTTCGAGCGACATCCCGGTTGTCGGACTGGTCGAAATCTCGAGCGCGCGCAAACCCAGGCTCTCGATAATCTGCAATAAACCAAAGAACGCCGGGGATTCAATCGCGACAGTGTCGCCTGCCTGAGTCACCGCGCGCAGCGCCAGGTTCACCGCTTCCACGCCACCCGTCGTAGCAATCACCTCATCGGGCGAAAGCGTCATTCCCGCTGAAAGAGCCCGCTTTGCAATGGCTTGCCGAAGCGCGGCTCCCGCAGCGTCTCCTGCGGCTTCCGTGAGCAATGTCGGCTGATGCCGCAGAATCTTTATGGTCAGCGCTTGCAGCCGGGCGGTCGGATAAAGCAATGCAGCGGCCGTCGCTCCGGCCAAGTTCAGCGCGTCGGGAAACCGTTGCGCTTGCGCGATCACTTTCGAAATGGATTCGTGCAAACCGACGAATTGCGCTTCCATTGGTACCGATGGATTGTCCGGCTCACCAACACTGGGTAACAGCGGCGCGGTCCGCCGGCGAACGAAATATCCGGAGCGTGGCTTGGCTTGCAGCCAGCCTGCATCTTCGAGTTGCCTGAAGACTTGCAGCGCTGTCGAGAGGCTGACCTGATGCCGCTGCATCAATGCCCGGACAGAGGGCATGCGATCACCCGGCGCGAGCGTCCCCGCGGCGATCACCCGGCGGTAGTGCTCGGCAAGACGCTCATACAGCGGCTCCCCGGCCATGGGCAAGTCGCGCGGCGTCGGTTCAATGGGGAGGGTCATTGTGCAGATGCTGCGGCTAACCCGGCGCTCGCGCCAGATACAGAGAACAGGAAATTGGACGGATACAGATAGCGTTTAGCGGATCTGTTACGCAACAGATTATACCGCGCTGAATCTGTCGCTAAGCGAAGCACATCACTAAGCTTGAGACGTGCTTAAGCCTTTTCACAATGGGCTTGGCGAAAATCCTGAGAAACTTGGAAGGTGACCCTCATGCAATCGATCAGGCAATGTTTCTACCCCGGACAACGGAGCGCCCGGCATCAGCACGCGGGAACGCGGATCATTGCCATCGATGGCATGCTCCGGTTGACCTACCGTGATCCTGCTCTGGATTGGCTTTTAGACGTGACGACCCCCGTGGTGGTCAAGATAGAGGAAGGGGAATGCCACGTGCTGCCTTGCGACACGTTCGTGGAAATCGAAGCGGTCGGTTTTGCCTCGGTCAACGGGCTTGTCCACGTGCCCGGGCGAAGCGATACGGTCGTTGCGATTATTGGCAGCGGCATCGCATGGCTTGCATCATGTGTGCGTGCTCTCGGTCAAAGATCGGGCAAGCGGAGAACACAAGGCTGATGTCTGCAATTTACATCGCCTAAACGTCTTTCCATTGGCGATACGTAGCGGCCTGTCCGCAATAGACTCCCTCACGATTGACCAGGTTCCACACCGTCACATTCTCGATCCAGAAGCGCCTGCCCGACTTGGCTATGCGAAGGCCGCGGTATCCGCTTGCATAGCCTTTGGTTCGCACGGATTCCAGCAATCCATCGCGTTCCTCGCGGTTAGGATGTTCCGCCGATAACCGGGAGCGCAGCGCCGTCATTTCGTCCCACGTGTATTCGAAACAGTGCTGAGCCGCGCGGTTTGCGTAGACAAACCGCGGGTCAGCGTCCGTGTTATGCGCGACCACGCAGAATGGCGCGTCTTCGTACAACCATCGTGCGGCATCAGCAGGCTGGATGCCCGGATCGAGCAACGGCGTACCGACGATCCGAAGGTGACTGTCCGTCAGCAGGGTGCAGAAGCCGGGGTCTTGAGCGAGTGACATCGTCATGGGTCGAGTGTTAGGAGATTCGAATTCGAGCCGCGATATTACCGCGCTAGTCAAAAACCCGTCCCTGCACCGGCAAGACAGACGCCATTTTCTTAATGCCCGTTAGTGTCACTTTGCAAGTGGCTAAGCCAACGCTCCGCTTAGCAACTTCGGCATCTGCTTGAGCGGAGCGATATGATTCGCGTCGACCTTATAGTCCAACTCAAGCGTTGTTGTCACGTCCTGATAGTCCACCCATACCCCGCTCCCGGCGTCTTCCCACACTACGGCCTTTAGCGGTAGCTCAAGCGCTGCGTGCGGGTTGGCTTCCATGACCGGCGTGCCCGCCTTCGGATTACCGAATAAAAGGAGCCGCGTCGGTCTTAAGCTTGTACCGGCCTTGGCAGCGGCGGCGCTCTGGTCGATATCGGCGAAGAGCGTTACGCCATGCGCGGCCAGCGCAGCCTTGAGCCGGGCAACGGTCGCCTCGAAGTCGTATTTGCTCTGCAACATAACCACCGATGAAGGGAATGCTGCGGGAGCGTCGGTTCGTGCGGTCATGGTATGAGTCATCCGGTCAGTGGCAAAATCAAGCGGTTCATCATGCTACCCGCACCAACGATTTCTCTATAGTGCGCCTCACCCAAGCTTCGCGGCAATCGAATAGCGGGTTCTTGCGTCCCCTCAATACAGCCGATTCAAGCCGGTTATAGAGTCGTTTTCCACGTACTGCGGATGACAAATTAATGACACGAACGACCCATGGTAACTCTAGGCTGACGGAAAAAATTGCCGTCCGGTTCAACCAAATTTCATGGCCGTCATGTATGCGCGTCGCTATGCTTGCACTCGCGATCATCTCCGCGCTCTCATTAACGCCCGCGCTTGCGGCGCGCTTATCATCGCGCATCGGGGCGGCACTGGGGACACGCCGGAGAACACGCTGCAAGCGTTCAGCATCGCTCTTGAGAATGGCGCCGACGCGTTATGGATGACTGTGCAGGTAACGAAGGATGGCGTTCCCGTTCTCTATCGCCCGGCGGACCTCGGCTCGCTGACCGATGGAAAAGGTCGTCTGGACGAGATCACGCTTAGCGACCTTCGCAAGCTTAACGCGGGTTATTCATTCAGTCGCACGGATGTATCGGGACAACTCAGCTATCCGTATCGCGACAATCCTCTGCCCATTCCTACGTTGCGTGAGGCACTGGATGCGGTGCCGCAGAATGTACCAATCATGCTCGACATGAAGCAAACGCCCGTAGCACCCCTGGTCGACGCGGTCGCGAAGGTATTGGATAACGCAAATGCGTGGTCGCGCGTGCGTTTGTACTCCACCGATGCTGAAGCAATCCAGTTAATGAAGGCGCACCGCGGGGCGCAGGTGTTCGAGACACGCGATGCAACTCGCAATCGTCTGGTGGATCTATCGCTGGGTGGTACGTGCGACAACCCGCCGGAAGCTGGGTGGGAATCGAGTTGCATCGTCAAGTTGAAGTGATCGAGCGCTTCACATTAGGGACCGGCGTGTCGAAAGTAGATGCGAAGTGGTGGACGCCCGCCGCAGTCGAATGCTTCAAGACAAACGGCGATGTGAAGATCGTCGCATTCGGTGTTGATTCAGCCGATGCTTATGCAACCGCTGCCGCTCTGGGTATTGACGCAGTGATGACCGACTCGCCGCGCGCCATGCGCATCGAAAAGAAATCGCAGTAGCGAAGCAATATTGCGGCTTGAGGTCAACACGCGGCAACTCATTTATCGAACCCGTACAAGCGCCCCGGATTGTCGACCAGGATCTTCCGGCGCACGGCGCGGTCGGGTGCCCAGTATGAGAGCAGCGCAAGCATCTCTTGATCGTCCGGCACGGGCTTGCGCCCTGGATGCGGCCAGTTGCTCGCCCACAAGCAACGCTCCGGGTGTGAGGCCGTCAGGGCGCTGGCGAGCTTGCTGACGTCATCGTAATGAGGCGGTCCAAGCTTCGAGGTTTCATACGGCGCAGATTCCTTCACCCAGGTCCGGCCCGCATCGAGCAGCGCAAGCAGGCTTCGAAAACCAGGGTGGTCTGTTGCCACCGGCTCGAGAAACTTGCCGATATGATCGATCGTCAGCAAGCAAGGCAGCGCGCGCAGACGCGCTTCATACTGCGCGAAATCGCGGCCATCGAGTTGAAGGTTGATCACCCAGCCAAACTCCGCGATACGGCTTGCAACGACTTCCAGATCGCCCCATCCGAGCAGGCCGCCACTCCCGGGAATCATCATGAAGCGAACGCCTCGCACCCCTGCGTCGTGCATGGCCTGCAGCTCGCTGACAGACGTGTCGGGCTTGATCACTACAACGCCGCGAGCCGTTCCGCCGGACTGTTCTAATGCATCCAGCAAGCAGCGGTTGTCAAAACCGTAACCCGTCGGCTGCACGAGGATCGCGCGTGTGAGACCCAGTTGGCGTTGCACCGCCGTGTAGTCACTCCACGACGCCTGCGGTGGCCCAAAAGTCGCGGTGCCGGCAAGCGGATAACGATCGAGTTCATAGATATGAACGTGGCAATCGCACGCGCCTTCATGCAAATTCAACGAAGCGCCGTTCAAGATTGATCTCCTTGCAAAGCGTCGGAAAACCCCGGCAAACGCGTGAGTCGCGCAGCGCATTCCGCGTTGACCGCGTGCTCCGGCATGACACCATCGAGCAGCGCGCGAACCTGGCGCACCGTATCCATCGCCTGGTGCTCGATGGCCGGCGGCGTGAGCCCACCCACGTGCGGACTCGCGATAAGTTTCTGGTGCGCTGCGAGCGCCGCGCTCGGCATCTGATCGGCGGCACGGCCCACATCGACCGCTGCGCCGGCGATCAAGCCGGCATCGAGCGCATGAAGCAGCGCAGTGTCGTCGACAAGTTCGCCGCGCGAAGCGTTGATGAAAAATGCTTCGGGCCGCATCCGCGCGAACGCTGCGGTACTGAACAAGTCCGCCGTCTCCGGTGTGGCAGGCGCAAGGCAGACAACGTAGTCGCCGCGCTTCAACACATCGTCAAATGAAGCCTGTTCAATTCCCGGCTGCGTGATCGTTGCCAAAGGATCAGTCACGACTACCCGCATGCCGAGCGCCATGCCAAGCTCCGCCAGCCGCCGCCCAATAAAGCCATAGCCGACAATGCCCAGCACCGCGCCACGCAACTCGCGTCCCATTGCAATAACAGGTGCGCGATGCTGCCAGTACGCCGCGGCCGCCGCGCTAATGCCCCGGCTCAGGTCGATCATCACGCCCAGGACCCACTCCGCGACCGATGTATCGAAGCCCGGCGTTGCGCGCGTCACGAGCACACCGTGACGGCTCGCGGCGCCTACATCGATATTGCGGATATCCACCGCCACGCGGCAGAACGCAATTAGTTCGGATAGCTGATCGAATAGCGCAGCGGGCGCAGCCGAATCGCGACTCGCGACCACAATGTCCTGCCCTTGTGCTTCGCGAATAAATTCGTCGAGTGACAACGGCCGGTCGAACGGATTGAGTTTCACCTCACCCAGCGTGCGCAATTCCGCCAGCGCCCGGTCGCCGTAATAGTTCTTGAGCGCATCGGGCGAGTGGGTCAAATAGATCTTCGTCATTTTGATGAGGTCGCCTTTTTGGCGCGCGCCGGTTTGGCAACCGACTGACGCACGATTAACGTAGGTTGAAAAAGGAAATCGGCAGCCGGCAAATCAGGTTGCGTCGAACGGGCGATGGCGCGTTCGACCATGGTGCCGGCCATCTCCGTCAAGGGCATCGCGACCGATGTCAACGCCGGATTGGTGAAGGCTGCGACCGACAAGCCGTCCATGCCAACGACGGATACATCGTCAGGGACACGCAAGTTCAGTTGCTGCAGCCCGGACATCAAACCGATCGCGAGCATGTCGTTGACAGTCACGAGTCCCGTGGGCATGGGTTGCATAGCGGCGACCTGGCTTGCCATCGCGAAGCCCAGGTCGGGCAGTTCTGAATCACCGAATGCTTCGGAGACGCGGCCTTCGACCACGCTTGCGTTATAACGCGGACCTTCACGTGACACACGTTCGCGGAACCCCTCGATCTTCTCGCCGCGGCTAAGCGTCTTGCCGCCGGGCACGAGGAACGCAAGCCGCTTGTGGCCATGCGCGATGAGATGGTCGGCAGCAAGATAGCCTGCCTGGTAGTTATCGGCCGACACGTGGTCGACAAGCGAATGGCTGCCATCGTTCGCGCTGCGGTCATAGCTGACCACGGCCAGGCCGCGCGCGACAGCTTCGTCCAGATGGCGCTCGTCATTGAGCGACGACACCACGATCACCGCACGCACCCCGAACGAAAGCAGGTCCTCGAACATGCGCGCTTCCTGCTGCTTGTCCCGATGCGTATTGCCGAGCAGCAGCCGGTAGTTGAACCGCGACTGCGCTGCCGCTTCCACGTTCAGCGCGAGTTGACCGTACATCGGATTCGCGGTGGACGGCACGAGCAAGCCGAGCATCGGCGTATGACCGGTCTTCAACTGGCGTGCGGCGCGATTGGGCCGGAACGCGAGCTTGCGGATGGCTTCCTCCACGCGCGAATACGTCTCGGCACTCAGCTTCTCGGTGCGTCCGTTAAGCACGTTCGATACCGAACTCGTCGACACCCCCGCGAGCGCCGCAACGTCATGAATCGTAGCCATGGTGTGTCCGTGTCAGGCCATGTTGAAATGCCGCGGCAGCCACAGCGAAATGGACGGCACGAGGATCAGCAGCACCAGCATCACCACGAGCAGCGCCAGGTATTTGAGCATGCGGCGCGAGACGTCTTCGACCCGCGTACCGGTCATTGCGCAGGTCGCGCATAAGCCCAGACCGAAGGGCGGCGAGAACAGTCCAAGCCCCATTGCGGTGACCGCGACCGTACCGAAATGCAGCGGATTGATGCCGGCCTGCACGGCGATCGGCACCAGCAAAGGACCGAAGATGATGAGCGCGGGCGCGCCCTCCAATACCGCGCCGAACACAATCATGATGAACACCGATACCGCCAGGAACGCCACGCTTCCGTAGGTATGCGCAAGCGCCAGCATGCCGGCCGACAGCATGGAAGGGATCTGCAGGATGGTCAGTGCAAACGCAACGCTGGACGCTGCGGCGATGATGAACAGGATGCCCGCCGCCATGGCTGAAGCGCGTACGAACAAGCTCGCGATTGCTCGCGGCGTCAGTTCACGGAACGTAAGGCCACCGACCACGAGCGCATAGACCACGGCGAACGCGGAGACTTCGGTGGATGTCGCGATCCCCGACGTCACGCCCTTGCCGATCATGACGACCATCACGAGCGCGACCAGTGCACCGCCGAGCAGCCGGAAAATCGGCTTGCGGCTGGCGAAGGCTGTGCGCGGATCAACCTTCTTGCCGAAGATCACGACCATGGTGGCGAGCGCCATCGCCATCACGACCGCCGGCACGATGCCCGCCAGAAACAGGCCGCCTATCGAGATGTTGGCAACGAAGCCAATGATGATCATGTTGATGCAAGGCGGAATGGTTTCGGCCATCACGCCCGACGCCGCCAGCACGGCGGCGGTCTCGTTCGGGTCCTGGCGCGTACGTCGGACCGCGGGCACGACGATGCCCCCGACTGCAGCAATATCAGCCAGCTTGGAACCTGACACGCCGGAGAAAAACGCGGTGGCAAGAATGGCGATGAGATTCATGGAACCACGCACGCGACCGAAGATCCGCACCAGCAACTCGATCAGCCGCGACGACATGCCGTTCACTTCCATCACCAGGCCGGCCAGCACGAAGAACGGAATAGCGAGGAGCACGAAGTGATCCATGCCGGCCATCACCTGCTGCGAATAGATGATCATGGGCAAGGTCGGGTCGCTGATGAAATAAAGCAGCGCCGACAACGCCAGCACGAACGCGATGGGCACGCCGACCACCAAGCCGCCGATAAAACCCGCCAGCAGCAACGCCCACGGCGCGACAGCGTATTCCGGGAGGACCGTACTCCAGCCCCATAGCGCGGCGGCGGCCGCGCAGCAGCCAGCCAAGGTCAGCCATGTGGTACGGGTCGCGCCGGTGATCGCACTGGCTACCGCCACGGCGGTCATCAGCAAGGCGCCCAGCATCACCGGCAACACGTTGATCCACTGCGGCAAGCCCATCGGCGTGGTCACGTTCGCCGAGTCTTCCAGCAGCAGCCATGCCGAATACGCGAGGCCGCCCGCCGTGCCTGCAATGACCCAGTAGCCGGTCTGTAGTGCGGCCGCACGCCATGATTGCGGCAGCAACGCGCGGAAGAAATCGATATTCACATGCTGCCGGCGTGCGAGCACCGTCGCGCCGCCCAGGAACACCATCGTCACCATGAGACCGCGCGCGATCTCCTCCGCCCAGTCGACGGGGTGGTGCACGAAATATCGAAGGATCACCGAGATGAACACCACCAGGACATCGACGGCAAGCACCACGCCGCACAGGCGTTCTATGAACGTACATAGCGTGGCAAGCAACTGTCCGCTGGTGGTCAGCGTGCCGAAGCCCCACGTGCTTGCGCTGATGACCGGGCCTGCAACCGCTGGCCCTGCTGCGTCTTGCGGACCATCCGCGATGCGCAACTCGTGGCCTGCCAGCTTGCTGAGTGATTCATTCATCGTTCGGTTCTCGTCTCATGTTCCCGTGAGTTCCCGTGATCCGGAAGTCCTGTGCTGAATGGGGCATATCACGCACGTCACGCACGGGCGGCGTCGATGGCAGCCAGTACCGGTGCAGTCACCGGATTGCTTTGCGTGAATGGCACCCACAGCCTGTCACGCATCAGCTTGCGAACGTTGTTGCGCTCCGCGTCGGCCATCGGATAGAAAGTCATGCCGGCCTTCTTGAGGGCGCCAAGGGCATCTGCACCCTTCGTTGCAGCCTCTTGCCGCTGATACAAGCTCGCCTCGTGCGCGGCCTCCAGGAACTGGGGCTTGATGGCATCGGGAATCTTCGAGAGTCCCCGCTTGCCGATCACCGTGATGCATGGGCTGAACAAGTGATTGGTCTGCCAACTGTTCTGCACGACTTCATTGAGCTTGTTGGAAAGCACGCTGGCTGCATCGTGTTCAAAACCCTCGACCACGCCCGTCTGCACGGCGGTGTACACCTCGTTGAACGCAATCGGCGTGGGGATGGCACCCATCAACTTGAAGGTTTCGATGAAGGCCTGCGTGGGCAGCACACGCAGCTTGACGTTCTTGAGCGCGCTCAGATCCTTGATCGCGGGCTTGGTGTAGACGCTGCGCGCGTTGAAGTGCGAACCCCAGCCGATGATTGAACATCCGGTGCGCGACAGCATCAGCTTGTTGTAGACATCGGCCACGCCGTGGTCAACCGATTTACCTACATGCGCCCAGCTGTCGAAGAGAAAACCGAGATCCAGCAACGCGAGTTCCTGAAGCGCGGTTGCCCAGATCGAGCTGCCCGTGATCATCATGTCGATCGAACCGAGTCGAACCTGCTGAACGACATCGGCCTCCTTGCCCAACTGCCCGTTCGGAAAAAAGTCGACGCGAATCTGGTCGCCCACGCTCTTCTTCAGGTTCGCCTGAAGGCGTTCGAAATAGATGTAGTGCGCGGAATTTTCGTCGGCGGTCATGGTGGATGAAAACCGCAGTTGGACAGGCGCCGCCGCGCGCCCGATCGCCGGAAACGCGAGCGTGGAAACTGCAGCGCCAGCGGTTTGCACGAAGCGTCGGCGCGATAAGGAACGACGTGGCGAACAACGATCTGATCCGGGCATTTCATGTCTCCGTCTAGTTACCTGTCTAATTTCTCGACTGGTTTTTTGATTTGGTAGAACGTTTTACTAAATCGTTTTACGGATCATAAGGACATTCCCACGACGCTTCAATATCCTGGGGTTAACACGGTTAACTGGGGAATACCCCCGGGTTGAGCGACGGAATTTCTATCGGCCTGAGCACGCCAGGAATCTGCGAGCTGCGCCGCCGTCCAGGTGCCGCTCGGTACTCCATGCACAATGACTCGCTGTAGGAAATGCGGTCCGTGACGGTTTTTAATCGACCGATATTTACCAAGCATTCCTGACTATTTAAACCGGGTTTGATATTCTCGTCGATCGAGACGGCGCGCTCAAACGCCGGGCGTTGTCGGGCATCCCCGCTCTATGGCATTCTTATGCCATGTCTGCGATCAACCCCGCTACTGCGCGCATCTGGTGCCGCTCTTGAAGGAGCGGCATTGTCACGTCTTTTTTAATGACCATGATCGCCGCAGTCCGGCCGGAATGGATTAAATCCCCGGTTCGCTTGTCCTGCGGCAGTTCTTCAAGAGAATCCGACTATGCACGATCTTCATGACTCACACGACGCCCCGTCGTCCGTTCCGCGTCTGACCGTCCTGACCGGTGACCGCCCTACCGGACCGCTGCATCTGGGCCATTATGTTGGCTCGCTAAAGACCCGGCTCGCGCTTCAGGAAACACACACGCAATACCTCCTCGTCGCCGATACCCAGGCCATGACCGACAACGCTCATGATCCGGACAAAGTGCGCCGTAATGTATTGGAAGTCGCGCTGGATTATCTGGCCGTCGGTATTGATCCGGGCAAGACGACCATCGCCGTGCAGTCAGCCTTGCCGGCCCTCGCGGAATTGACCCTGCTGTACATGAACTTCGTCACTGTCGCGCGCCTCGAACGCAATCCCACGATCAAGGAAGAGATTCAATCCCGCGGTTTTGGGCGCGATATTCCGGCGGGCTTTCTCTGCTACCCCATCGCGCAAGCGGCCGATATCACCGGGTTCAAGGCTCACTTTGTTCCAGTGGGAGAAGACCAGGCGCCGTTGATAGAACAAACCAACGAAATCGTTCGGCGTATTAATCGCCAGGCGGGTATCGACGTTCTGCCGGAAGCCGAAGCATTGATCCCGGCGATGGGCCGCCTTCCCGGTGTCGACGGCAAAGCCAAGATGAGCAAATCGCAGAACAACTCGATTGCGCTTTCTTCTTCGCCCGACGTCATACGTGAAGCGGTGAAGCGCATGTACACCGATCCAAACCATCTGCGTGCATCTGATCCGGGAACCGTGGAGGGCAACGTAGTTTTCACGTATCTGGACGTATTCGATGACGACCGCGCCGAAGTTGAACGCCTGAAGGCGGCGTATCGCGCAGGAGGGCTCGGCGACATGGCGCTCAAGCATCGGCTGGAGGATAAGCTGCAGGCACTGATCGCTCCTATACGGGAACGGCGAGAACGATTTGCCCAGGACCCGGCATACGTCTTTAGCGTGCTTAAGGAAGGAACCCAGCGCGCGAAGACTGTCACGCAGGAAACGCTGGATGAGGTACGCAGGGCGCTAGGAACATTTTCGTTTGAATCCGTAAGCTCCTAGAAATGATCAAGTGTCATTTGAGGGTGCCGACCCGCCGATCGATATGGTTATCTCCATTTGATATTTAACCTTTGCAGGCCCGGGTGCTAGCCTTTGAGACTGTTCATTCGCCGGGACTGGCCTTAGCCGCTAGCCGCACAAGGGCACCCGGGCGAGTCAGAACGTCGCTTGATCGCCAAAGGACATCAAACAATGAGCACCCTCACCGACGCGCCCGGTCTCACCCTGCACGACACGCCCGTCCGCAAATTCTGGTTCGACGAAGTCCCTCCTCCGGCTACGCCCGCGGCTGAACGCAGGCATCGTCTGGAGCGGCTTGCCGGCGCGTTTCGCCTGTTCGCCCAACGCGGCTTTGATCAAGGTCTGGCCGGCCATATCACTGCACGCGATCCTGAATGGACCGACCATTTCTGGGTCAATCCCCTTGGCAGGCACTTCGCCCGCATGCGGGTTTCCGACTTGCTGCTGGTGAACAGCGCTGGCGAGATCGTGGTTGGCAAGGGACCGGTTAATCAAGCTGCGTTTGCGATTCATGCGGCCATCCACGAAGCTCGTCCAGATATTATCGCGGCTGCGCATACGCATTCCCTCTACGGAAAAGCCTGGTCGACGCTGGGACGCAAGCTCGATCCGCTAACGCAAGACTCCTGCTCATTCTATGAGGATCACGAACTATTCGATGACTTCCAGGGTGTGGTGCTCGACACCAAGGAAGGTGCACGCATTGCCGACGCGCTGGGTTCGAGCAAGGCGGTGATCCTGAAAAATCACGGCATCCTCACCGCGGGCCCGACGGTCGAAGCCGCCGCGTGGTGGTATCTCGCACTCGATAACGCGTGCCACACGCAACTACTTGCCGAAGCCGCCGGTACGCCTCAGCGCATTCCGCATGACGTGGCCGCGCTCACGCATGAAAGGGTCGGCCGTCCGGGAGGCGCGCTGTTTTCGTTCGAGAGCTTGTATGAAGGTCTGGTCGAAGCAGAACCTGATCTGCTTGATTGACTTGAAACGGTATGGAGCAACTAAGGCGATGCATCACGCATCGCCTTAGTCAACCATTCACCATCAAGCTTTAGCGATCTGCGTATCCGAGATAGCGCGTACATCTATTCTTCTTGGAAGGATGGCATCGCGGAAAGCACTATCTGCGACTCGCTGCAACGCGACAATATCGTTCTCGGCAACAAAACGTTGCTTCAGCGCTGAGCGCGCGGTAATGGTCTTTGCAGCATCGAGTGGCAGACGGGTTAATGACGCGTAGACCTGAGCGTACGCATCGGGATTGGCGACGGCCCACTCGCCCGCGCGTTGCAAGCGCTGGAGCAAGTCTGCAATGGCGAAGCGCTTCAGGGGATCGGCCGCTGCCGTGCCAGACGCCGTCACAAAGCCCAGTCCGCTATTGATGCCAGTGCCATCCCTTAGCACCCGCGCACCCCGTTGAACTGCGGTTCCGAAGTACGGATCGAACGTCGCCCAGACATCGATACGTCCCGATTCAAACGCGGAGAACGCGTCGACCGGCAATACAAACCGCACTGACACGTCCTCGCGCGAAAGACCGGCTTCGGCCAGCGCACCATAGAGCTGGAATTGCGAAATGCTCCCACGCGCCGACGATACAAACACCGTGCGTCCCTTGAGCTCCGCCACGCTGCGCAGCTTCGAGTCCGCCGGAACGAGGATGCCCAGCTGCGCGCCGGAGCCAACGCGCGTCGCCACGATCTTGAGCGTCGGATCGCCAACGGCTGCAGCCAGCACCGGCAAATCACCGGCAGGCGCCAAGTCGACAGCACCCGCGCGCTGTGCTTCGAAGAGCGGTGCCGCGCCCTGGAAATTAGCCCACTTGAAGGCATACGGGGTGCCGCCGAGCACTTTGGCAGCCTCGGCTAGCGCGCGCGTTCCGCCCGCCTGATCGCCCAGAATAAGCGTGACGGAACGCAAGGCCGCGTCCTCCGCCCTCGCCTGCCGCGATGCAAAACCTCCTAGCCCGGCGACGGCCGGCGCGGCGCCTAGCAAGCGCAATGCGCGCCGCCGTCCATCGAAAACCTTGGAACCATCCATCTGTATCAATCCTCGCGGGCGAAATCAGCGCCCAGAGTAGCGACGCTGCGACGCCTTGAGAATTATTCAATTCCGATATGGTTATGAGCGCCCGAGACTTAAGCATTGCAGGTTTGAGGGCTTCGCTTGGGGCTCGTAACAAAGCTTGCAAAGGTGTCACGATCCGCCAAAACACAACGCCGGAACCTGCCCGCCGGGCCAATCTCGCTCCGAAAAAAACATTGACAACGTATCTTAAGATATATATCTTAAGATGTGTTTTACGATATCTACGGAGTTCTACGATGCAACATCACCGCAACCGCGAGTTCGCTCGCACCCACGCTGGATTTGAATCTTCAGACCATTTTTCCATGCATGCCATGTGGCATGCGATCGGCCGCCATCACCGCCATGACGACGATGGCCGCTTCCCAGGCGGCCCCGGAGGCTTCGGCGGCCGCGGCGACGACGGCATGCCGCGCGGCCGCAAATTCACCTCTGACGACCTGCAATTGCTCCTGCTTGCTCTTCTAGCCGAAGCACCGCGCCATGGCTACGAACTAATCAAGGCGCTTGAAGTTCGATCGAATGGTTTTTACAGCCCGAGTCCCGGCATGGTCTATCCGGCGCTGACCTACCTGGAAGAACTGGGCTATGCAACGGTTGAAGTGGAAGGCAATCGCAAGCGTTATGCGCTAGCCGAATCCGGACGCAATTACCTCGCGACTAATCGCGAGCGCGTCGATGTAATGCTAGCCAAGCTAAGCCATTTTGCACGCAAGATGGATTCGGTGCGCCGCGCGTTTGCAGGCGAAACCGGCGATGAAAACGCGGACGCCAACGGCGACAGCAATGCATGGTTGCCCGAGTTCATCCAGGCACGCCGCGCGCTCAAGCACGCGTTGCTAATGCGTACCGACGCACCCGTCAGCGAGCAACGCCGTATTGCCGCGATCCTTGTCCGAGCCACTGCCGAGATCGAAGGAAAAACCGCAGGAGATCCGGCGTGAATCAACACTCAAGAGAACACACAATGCAAAACAGCAGGCCCGATCTGACGGTCGGCCGCGTCCGTCATCAACTCAAATTCCGCCTGGCTCAAGTCAAGCGCCTTCAACCGCTTACGCCGCACCTCGTGCGCATCACGCTAGGCGGCGACGATCTTCGCGACTTTGAATCGGCATCCTTTGACGACCACATCAAGGTCTTCTTTCCACAACCCGGAGCCGACAAGCCGGTCATGCCGACGGCCGGCCCGAACGGTCCGGTCTTCGCCGACGACCAGCCGCGGCCAATTGCACGCGACTTCACCCCGCGTCGATACGATCGCGAAGCATGCGAGCTCGATATCGAGTTTGCGCTGCATGAGGCAGGACCTGCCGCGACGTGGGCAGCGCAAGCGAAGGTCGGACAGTATTTGGGAATTGGCGGTCCGCGCGGTTCCTTCATGATCCCCGAGGGATTCGACTGGCACCTGCTGATTGGCGACGAGACGGCGCTCCCTGCCATCGCACGCCGCCTGGAAGAGCTGCCGCCGGGAACGCGCGTGGCCACGCTGATTGAAGTGGAAGATCCATCTGCACGTATCGACTTCACGACGCAAACCGACCTGTACGCCGAATGGCGCTACCGCAGCGAATCGGACTTCCCCGGTGCAGCCTTGTTACTGGCGTTGCGAGAAATGTATTTGCCGACTGGCGAAGGCTATGTGTGGGCCGCCGGCGAAGCGACGGTCATGCGTGCGGTTCGCCAGCACCTGTGCACGGAACGTGGTGTCGACAAGAGCCGGATTCGCGCGGCAAGTTACTGGAAACTCGGCGCGGAAGCGGTTCACGAATCCATTGACGACTGACCTGCGCCTTGTCTGCTTTAGCCGTTAAAAGAAATCTAATCAGGATGACTATATGTATAGTCTAGACGCGAGTCGCGAGCGGCGCCTTCTCTGGCTGCTTGCGCTTACACAGTTCACCATCATCATGGACTTCATGGTGATGATGCCGCTCGGCCCGCAAATCATGGGGAGCTTTCAGATATCACCGGCCGCGTTCGCCACCGCCGTTTCAGCCTATTCGTGGTGTTCGGGTCTCTCAGGTTGCTTGCCGCCACTTACATTGATCGCTTCGATCGTCGCCGTATCATGTTGACGGTCTATGCGCTGTTCGCGCTGTCGAACCTCGCGTGCGCCTGCGCCACCAGTTTTCCCATGCTGCTGATCGCACGCGCTTTTGCGGGCATCACCGGCGGCGTGCTGGGGTCGGTCATCATGGCGATCGTCAGCGACGTTATTCCCGTCTCGCGCCGCGGCGCCGCGACCGGCACGATCATGACGGCCTTCTCACTTGCCGCGGTGGCGGGCGTGCCGGCAGGCGTTCTGTTAGGCGCGCATTTCGGCTGGTTCACGCCGTTCATCTTGCTGGTGGGTTTATCGGTCTTGATCTGGCTCGCCGGAATGAAGCTTGTGCCTTCACTCACGGAGCATTTAAGCCGCACGCCGCCTCCGTTACGAAGTGTCATGCCTACGCTGTGGAGGCTGATATCGAACCCGCGCTACGCCAATGCATTCGCACTGACGTTCATTGTCATGGGGTCGCAGATGCTGGTAATCCCGTTCATCTCGCCCATGCTTGTGGCTAATCACGGCGTGGCCCCGGCGCAGTTGTCGTGGTTATACATGGCGGGCGGCGCCGCGACGTTCTTCACAGCGCGGCTCGTCGGCAGGCTTTCCGATCGCTATGGCAGCCGCCGGATGTTCCGCCTGCTGGTAGTGCTATCGCTCGTGCCCGTGCTGTTCGTCACTCACCTGCCGAACCTGCCGTTCATCGCAATGGTCCTGCTGTTTCCCGTGTTCATGGTGATTGTGTCCGGCCGCATGGTGCCGATGCAAGCGTTGCTGACGACCGTTCCCGAACCGTCCAATCGCGGCGCTTTCTTAAGCACGAACAGCGCACTGCAAGCACTCGGCGCCGGTTGCGGTGCATGGCTTGGTGGACTGTTTCTATCGTTCGATGCGCACGGGGCGATCCGGGGATATGGCACCAACGGCTTGTTGGCGGTCGCGCTCGTATCGTTCGCGGCGATCTGGGTCGGCCGCGTGAAAGCGGCGTCGGAAAGGGCTGTTTCGCCGCCTATTGCTGCAGAGCCGGTTGGGGAAGTCTAGTCGTTTTAGCAAGGTTCAAGTGAGCTTGAAAAAGTTGCGCCTCGCAAGTATATTGGTTGCGAGGCGCAACTGTTTGGAGCAACCATGGACTATGTCGATTTACTCGAACAATCGCGGGATCACACCATCCTCGAGCTTCGCGACTTTTCGCGAAAGCTGGTACGCGAGCTGGGTTTCATGCGCAATACGCTGGCCGACAGCGACCTCGCGCCATCGGCCGTTCACGCGGTCATTGAGATCGGGTTGGCGCCGGGCCTTCAGGCGCGCGACCTGGCCGACACGCTACGGCTCGATAAATCGAACACCAGCAGGCAGTTGGCAAAACTCGAATCCTTGGGACTAGTAACACGGGAAACCGCGAGCGACGACGGCCGGTCGTCACGGCTGTTCCTGACGGCAGCCGGCAAGAAGTTGCGGCAAAAGATCGACCGCTTTGCGACCGATCAGGTCTCCAATGCCCTTAGGCGACTGGTGCCTGCGGACCAGCAAACGCTGGTCCGCTCGCTTGCGCTTTACGCGGATGCCCTGGCGCAGGACAACGTCAACAAGACACCTCGAGCGGCGGCATCGATAGACGAGAAAATCCTTGAGGGCTATCAACCGGGATGCATTGGAGACATAGCGAGCCTGCATGCACGTTTCTATTCGCAAGCAGCCGGCTTCGGTGTTTTCTTTGAAAAGAAAGTCGCCACCGAACTGGCGGAGTTTGCCATGGCCTTGCCGTCTCCCGGTAAGGCGCTGTGGCTCCATGTCGAGAACGGCAGGTCACTCGCTTCAATCGCCGTAGACGCGGACGACGCCGATGACCGGCTTGCTCATCTGCGATGGTTTATTGTCGACGAGTCATTGCGCGGCTCAGGTGTGGGACGCCGCCTCCTCTCCAAGGCGCTGGATTTCGTCGATCGTGAATTCGATGAAACCTATCTTTGGACTTTCAAGAGCCTTGACGCCGCGCGTCATCTGTACGAGTCGTCCGGATTTTATTTGACCGAGGAAGCAGAAGGCTCGCAATGGGGCACTCATGTGATCGAGCAGAAATTTAATCGGCGTTCGAGCGAGAGGTCTTAGTCTTAGGCCCTAGTCCCGGTGTCAGCAAATCCTCTCATAAAGACCAAGCGCCCGCTAAGCCCATGAAGACATGCAGTCAATTACTTGCATTTCCACGTCTCGCTGACTAATATGCAGTCAGGAGGCTGCATATGACATCGTCAACTGATCGAATAGAAAAACAGAGCCTTGTCGAGGCCCCGCGTTCGCGCGTCTGGCGCGCGTTGTCGAATGCCAAAGAATTCGGAAAATGGTTCGGCATGGATTTCAAAGGCGAAAGCTTTGTCGCAGGCACGGCCGTCCATGGACGCATTACCCACCCCGGATACGAACATCTTGTCTGCGAGATGTTGATTGAACGCATTGAACCTGAGTGGCTATTTTCCTGGCGCTGGCATCCGGGCGCCATCGATCCGGCCATCGACTACTCCGGCGAGCCCACCACCCTGGTCGTATTCGAGCTTGAAGAAGTTGGCTCAGGTACGTTGGTGCGCATAGTCGAAACCGGCTTTGACAATATTCCGCCCGAACGCCGCGCGGATGCATTCCGCCTGAACAACCAGGGATGGGAAGCGCAAATGACGAACATCGAAAAACATGCTGGCAAGGGCTAGGTCTCCGTCGAATAAAGCGCTGCTCAAGGGCCCGGCGCAACGAAACGCGGCGGCGGTTTTTGCGGCGCTAGGCGACGAGACGCGCTTGCGTCTCGTCGCTGTGCTGTGCGCCGGCAGCGCGATGTCAATTGCGCAACTCACTGCCGGGACGGACATCACGAGGCAGTCGGTCACGCAGCACTTGCAGGTGCTGGCGAACGCCGGGCTGGTGCGCGACATCAAGATCGGGCGCGAGCGCTTGTGGGAATTTGAACCGACGCATCTGGAAGCCGCCCGGCGGTCTCTTGAAACGATCGCACAGCAGTGGGATCACGCACTGATGAAACTAAAGCTCGCCGTGGAGCGTTGACATGCAAAGCGATACGGCCGGTTTGTCGTGCGTGGCAATTTAAGATCAAGCGGGGTTCTCTATGGATTGGCCAAGCAACTAATGAATCACTCTTATCAGCTAAGTCCCCCGCCTAAGCGTTGCGCAACCTGCGACTTAGCGTTAATCTTGCATCCTTAGCACGCGACTCTATTCAATCCGCTTTCCATGACAAACCCTACGCACATTCACCTTGCCGCTATCGAGCCCGACTCGACGGCTGGTCATGCGCGTCTTAGCGGTCCCAAGGATTTCGGTTTCTCTGTTTCCCCACCTGTCGTTTCTCCTCCGAACACCGTCGCGGCTGGCGCAGTAGCGCCGCCGCACACGGGCGTTCCTGGCTGAACTTTTTCTCCTCAAGTCTTAGGCTTCCGGCCTGACCGCAGCACCTGCTGGTGCCTGGCGGCTTGACCGCGCTCGCCTAAGTCCTTATTCCCCCGACAGGTGAATACTCATGGCTTTTGTAAAATCCGCCGTCGCCGCTTATGGTTCGACGGCACTCTTTGTCCTGCTGTGGAGCAGCGGTGCAATCGTTTCGGAACTGGGACTCGATCACGCCCCGGCCTTCGCTTTCCTTGTGCTGCGTTTTGCCTTGGCGTCGAGCGTCCTTGCGATGCTGGCTGTATGGCGCGGGCGCTGGTTGCCAGCTTCTGGAACGCGTTTGCAAGTCGCGATCACCGGCGCATTGCTGACCGGTGGTTATCCGATTTGCTATCTGCTCGCGCTCGATCGTGGATTGACGCCCGGCATTCTCGCAACGCTCCTGGGCGCACAGCCCATCCTCACACTTGTGCTGGTGGAGCGTCGCTTGACCCCAGCACGCTTGGGCGGCCTGCTCCTTGCGTTGGGTGGTTTGTCTCTCGTTGTATTCGCAGCCGGTAGTGCTAAGCGCTTTTCTCTAGCGGGCGTGCTTCTTGGCGCGGGCGCGTTAGCGTGCATGACAACTGGCGCCATCCTGCAGAAGCGCCTGAAGCAGCAACCGATCGATGTCCTGCCGCTTCAGAACGTTGTTGGCCTCGTGCTCGCCATGTTGTTCGTACCGTTCGAGCCCGTCAGGTTCGTACCTAGCGTGGATTTTCTTATACCGTTGCTATGGCTAGGCATTGTGATATCTGTTTTCGCACAGTTGCTGTTTTATCGGCTGATGCGGGCCGGTAATCTCGTCAACGTGACGAGCCTCTTTTATCTTGTGCCCGTGGTCACCGCCGTGATGGATTACCTCGTGCTAGGCAACCGTCTTGCGCCTCTTGGCGTAGCAGGAATGGCGTCGATCCTTGCGGGCCTGGTACTGGTATTTCGCGCCACGCCGACAACGAAACGCTAAGCGCTAACCGCTGCATTAGCAACTCGAATACGCGGTTCGCATACCGGGTATTCGAGCCGAGTCCACAACTAGCCAGTACACGCCTGATCGCTTCGTTATATGTTGCCGAACATATCGAAAATTGTTACCGGCAATGACTCCACTACAAGAACGATGCCTCGCCACACGTCGACACCCGCGGCTGATCCCGGTGGAGACTATGCAAGGATGTTGTTTGCCAAAGCCGACACGGTACATCCCCAAGGCCCGCAAAATCCTGGAGAAAAAGGCGCAACAACTGGTGGGCGGCTGCGTGACGCCGGACGTGCCTGCCGGGAAAAATCCGGTAAAGTACTTTATGGAAACGCGGCGGGTGGATGTGTTTATCGGCTATTGCAGCTCACATGAAACGACGCCTGATACGAGCGTCACACAAGTTGAGTTGACGACAAATCTGGCCATCTCGGCCGACTACGGCATGACCGTGCTCGACGATTCGCAGAATAAGTCGACATGTGATGCGGCTTATCGATCGGCCATGTACCTGATGAATCCGCAAGCGCAAGCCATATTGCCTCGCTACGGTTTCAGCGCGGTCGCGATGAGCTTACCTAGCTAGCAAGGTGGGCACGTTCGCCGTCATCCGGTTCAAACCAGTCCGGATTGCGTTCGGCGACCTGCTTTAGCGAGACCAGTATCTCGCGCAAATGCGCGCGCATGGCTTCTTCCGCGGCATCGGCATCATGCGCTTTCAATGCACTCACAATGCGTGCATGTTGCTTGATCAGCAATTCAAGCGGCGACACTTCCGGCAAGCTCAGATAACGCACGCGGTCCATCTGAGCCTTGATGTCCTGAATAGTGTCCCATGCCGCCACGCAGTCAATCGATTGTGCAATCAGGAAATGAAAACGCTCGTCGAGTGCAAGGAAGGACGTGGTGTCGTGCGCTTTCGCGGCAGTCTTCTGATCGCGTAGATTGTCGGCAAGATCGGCGAGTTGCGCCTCCGTGATTTCAACCGCGGCCTTGCGAGCCACTGCAGCCTCGATCGCTTCGCGGATGAACCTGCCTTCCCGGACGCGTCGCGGTGAGATCTTCTTAACGAAGGTCCCTCTCTGCGGCAGCACCTGCAGCACACCCGATTCGACCAGCTTGATAAACGCTTCCCGAACCGGTTGCCGGGAGACCTGGAACATGTCTGAAACTTCCGTCTCGGACAGCGGCGTGCCCGGCACCAGCGCGCCCGAAAAAATGGCTTCACGCAGGGCACGAAAGATTTGCTTGCCGATGGGTTCGTGCGATTCAACGCGCAGCTGACCGCGCAGGTTGGGCAGTGCAACACGCGGTTCAATCGTGCGAGCGCGGCCACGGGCAGTGGCGGCCGGTGGCATGGAAGAAGCTGTTCTTTTGTTGCGACCAGCGCCGTCAGACGAAGACGCGTCACGTTGCAACGGTGCCGGCAAGACGTTTTTCGTGACCATGACGCACACCTGACCGAGGAGTAAAGAGAGGACAAGATGAAGCCTGGACTTCATCTTGTAACCTACCATACTACCACGCCATTGCAGCTGTTCGAAGCCTCTTGGGAGTTCTAAACCCGCTAGGAAACGAATGCGCGCCGCGCCTTCAATCTGTCGCCACGCGGTTCGCGAATCCATATCAGCGAGCAAAGCGATCCCAGCACCGCAACAGCGCCCGCCAATACGAACGCGCTGCCATACGCACCGTGAGTCGCTTGCACGATGAAGCCCGTCACCGCAGGTCCTATTACGCCGGCGAGGTTCGCCAGCAGGTGCACGAAGCCGCCCACGCCACCTACATTCTCCCGTCGGACGGTGTCCGCGATCACGGCCCAATAGACCGCGCCCGTGACGTACAGGAAGAAGATGGATACGGACATCAGCGCAACTGCCCCCTCCATGCTGACCACTCGTCCGGCAAATCCGACACACACGGCCGCGACCCCGAGGCAAACCGATAAAACGATCCGCCGCGCAAGCAACGGCTTACCCGTGATACGCAAGATCAGGTCCGTGATAAAACCGCCAGCGGCAAGGCCGATACTGCCGAGCACCCAGGGAATCACGGTCGCAATGCTCATGTCATGGAGCGACATGTGATGGGCTTCTGTCAGGTACGTGGGAAACCACGACAGGAAGAAAAATAGCACGTAGTTGTAGGCAAAAAAGGCGAACGCTGTTGCAAGGATGATCGGTTGCTTCAGGTAGAACTTCAGCCCCATTTTTTCGCCTTCGGGCGCATGCTCCATCGACGAAGCCTGCTGCTGGCCGGCGACAATCAACGCAAGCTCCTCGGGTTTCACGCGCTTGTCCTGCTGCGGTTGCTCAGTCGTGGTCAAGGTCCACACCACGAGCCACGCGAGACCAAGCACCATGATTGCAACGAACGCCCAGCGCCAGCCAAAGCGGATCGCCATGTAGCCGACCACCGGTCCCGCCAGCGCGCCGCCCAGTGGCGTACCTGAACTGATCACACCAATGGCGCTGGCCACCTCGCGGCGTGGAAACCAGTTGTTGACCATCTTGCTGTTCGATGAACTGAACGGACCCTCGCCCATGCCGAACAGAACCCGCAACACAATCAATGAAAACAGGCTGCTAGCCAGCGCAGTCGCTCCGCAGAAGAGCGACCAGATACCCATCGACGCGCCAAACACTTTCTTTGCCCCGATCTTGTCGGACAGCACGCCGCCGACAAAATTAAACAACGCATAGCCGATGAAAAAACTGCTGAACACGATGCCCATCTGCGCATGCGAAAAATTGAGGTCCTTCTGGATCAAGGGCGCTGCGATCGAGAGCGCGGCGCGATCGAGATAGTTGATCACGCCAGCAAGAAACAGCAAGCTGACCACGAACCATCGCTGGCTTCTGAACATGAATGTCTCCTGAAATACGCCTCTTTGTGATCGGGCGTTCGGGCAATGCAGTAATAGGGATTCAGTCGAACTGCAAATGCACCTTCATCGACTGGTTGCGGTCATGCGCCACTTCGAACGCATGGTTTGCATCCGCGAGCGGAAAGACATGCGTCATCAACGGGCTCAGGTCGATCTTCCCTGTGGCGATTTCTTCGGCGGCGACCGCGTATTCATCGGTGAAACGGAACGACCCCTGATAACGTAACTCCTTCGCCATCACGAGATTGGCTGCAACCGGCGACTGCCCTGCCGGCAGGTTGCCCACCTGGATCACGGCGCCACCCGCGCGTGCGGCCCGAAGCGCGGTGTCGAGCCCGGCAGGGCTGCCGGATGCTTCGATCACGATGTCGAAGGTGCCGCGCGACTGGGACCACGCTTCGACCTGTCCCTGGTCAGTGGCGAGTACGGTCTGATCGGCACCCAGGGCCGCGGCCATTTGCAGCGCTTTGCCGGCGAGGTCCAATGCGACCAGACGATGCGCTCCAGCACGCCGGGCGACCGATAGCAAAATGCAGCCTATGGGTCCGCAGCCGATCACCAGTACCTGGGCGCCGACCAGCGATCCAGCGTGCCGCAACGCGTGCAATGCAACCGCTAGAGGCTCGGCCATCGATGCCTGCGCAAAGTCGAGTGCGTCGGGCACAGGCACGCATTGGCGCGCGGCCACGGCAATGTATTGGCGGAACATTCCTTGCATGTGAGGGAACGTCGAAGCGCTGCCCATGAAGCGCATATTCAGGCAGTGATTAGTCATGCCCTTCACGCAAAACCGGCACTCGCCACAATTCAGCCCCGGGTTCACGGCAACACGCTGACCCACGCGCAAGCCGCTCACGCCCTCCCCGAGCGCTGCGATTTCACCCGCGACTTCGTGACCCAGGACGAACGGTTCCCGGACTGCGAAATCGCCGCTCTTGCCCTTGAAGTAATACGACAGATCGGACCCGCAGATACCGCCTGCGCGTACGCGGATCTGGACCTGACCCCGTAGTGGCTGAGGTGCATCGACTTCATCGATACTCAGGCGTTTCGGTTCGTGAAGGACGGCTGCAAGCATGAGAAGCTCCGTTAAATAATATGCATGCCGAAGCACTGCACTCAGGGCTAGCGGCGCGCCGCAAAAACAGGGGATGCATGCGCTTCGCTGGAAGCAATAGCGAGTGGTTGCGTACCCCAGTCGTGAAGATCACCACCACGACGCAAAGGCGCCGTTTCAGGCAAAAGATAAATACACAGCGTGGACACAATGCCCAGTGCCATGACGTAGACAATCAATCCGACGGAGCTTCCGCCCGTGATTTGAAGCATCTTCACGGCCACCAGTCCGAGTACGCCGCTCCCGACCAACGATCCGATCTGCCAGATCAGCGCAATGCCGCTACAACGCACGCGCGCCGGAAAGAGTTCGGGAAAGAGCGATGCCTGCGGTGCATAGCAAAGACTGTGGCCGACTGTAATCGCGAGAATCATGACTGTCTGGATCGCCAGACGACTGCCGCTGTCGACGGCATGAAATAGCGGCACGACCAGCAGGACCTGCAGCACGCTGCCGGCAATAAACGTGGCGCGTCGGCCGATCCGGTCCGATAGTGCGCCTGCAAGCGGAATCGCGATCAGTTCAAGCGTGACTGCAACGATGATCGTCTGAAGCAGCAGGCTCTCACTAATACCGTGCACACGGCCGTAGGCCAGCACGATCATTGTGTACATCGCAAACGTGCAGGCTTCGATCAGCTTCGCTCCAACACCCTTCAGGATCGTGGAGCCGAATTGCCGGACGACTTCCACGACCGGGCGCGACTCGACCGCCTGCGTCTTGCGAATCTCCGCGAAGACCGGCGACTCCTCCGTACGCAACCGGATATACAGGCCCACGACAACCAGCACGATGCTGCCGAGGAACGGCAGCCGCCAGCCCCAGGCGAGCAGTTGCTCATGCGTGAGCGTGGCAGTGAGGATGGCGAAGATGCCCGCCGGAATCAGGAAGCCCGCAGGTGCGCCGAGCTGGACGAGGCTGGCGAAGAAACCCCGCTTAGGCGGCGGCGCATATTCGGCCGTCAGCAACACGGCGCCCGCTTGTTCTCCGCCAACGCCAAAACCTTGCAGTACGCGGATCAGGATGAGCGACGCCGGCGCCCAGATGCCGATCTGCGAATAGTCAGGCAGCAGCCCAATCAGGAATGTCCCAAGGCCGACAATCAGTATGGTGACGATCAGCGCCTTCTTGCGGCCAATGCGATCACCAAAATGTCCGAACACAATGCCGCCTAACGGCCGCGCGATAAAACCCACGGCGTAAGTCGCGAATGCAGCAAGTGTCCCGATCAGCGGGTCACTGCTCGGGAAAAATTTCGTGCCGAACACGAGCACTGCAGCCGTGCCATAGACGAAGAAATCGTAGTACTCGGCAGCGGTTCCTATAGTCGATGCGAAGGCGACGCAGCGTAACATCGCGCTACTGTTCTGAGCTGCCATTGCCTGTCTCCTTGTTATGATGCCGCGCAGTTAAGCCGCAGTTAAGCGCCGCAATTAAACACCGCCGCTCACCAGTTCCAGAGCGTGCCGTCTCCGAGTCGCGCGACCGGCAGGTAAGCCGGGTCGTAGGGATAGCGCGCCGCGAGTTCTTCGTCGATATCCACGCCATGGCCGGGTGCATCCCCGGGATACATCGTGCCGCGATCGAAGGTCCACGCATGGGGGAAAACATCAAGCGCTTCCTTCGGGAAACCCATGTATTCCTGCACACCGAAATTCGGTACCCACAAGTCGAAATGAAGCGCCGCGCCCATGCAGACCGGCGACAAATCCGACGGCCCGTGGCAACCGGTGCGCACCTGATAAAGCGAAGCGAAATCCGCAATACGCTTCAGGTGCGTGATGCCGCCCGCATGCGTGAGCGTGGCGCGAATGTAGTCGATCAACTGCTCTTCAATCAGTTGCTTGCAGTCCCAGATGCTGTTGAATACTTCGCCCACCGCGATCGGCGTCACCGTGTGCTGGCGAATCAACCGGAAGCCGGCCTGATTCTCGGCCGGCGTTGGATCTTCCATCCAGAACAAACGATGCGGCTCGATTGATTTACCCAGGCGGGCGGCTTCGATTGGCGTGAGACGGTGATGAACATCGTGGAGGAGATGAGTGTCGAAACCGAATTTATCGCGTACTGCTTCGAAGAGTTTCGGCACGAAGTCGAGATACTTTTCCGACGACCACGTTTGCTCTTCTACCGCGCCTTTGGTCGCCGGCTCATACATGCCCGCGCCCTTCGATACGCCATACACCGAACGCATGTTGGGCACGCCGCATTGAATGCGGATAGCCTGGTACCCCTCCTCCACATGCTCCGCATAACGGTCGAGGGCTTCAGGAATATCTCGTCCGGTCGCGTGCCCGTAGACCATCACGCTTTCACGCGACGCGCCGCCAAGCAGCTTGTACAAGGGCAGATTCGCAACCTTGCCGAGGATGTCCCACAGCGCCACGTCCACCGCGGCGATGGCGGTCATGGTCACCGGCCCGCGACGCCAGTAAGCGCCTTTGTATAAAAACTGCCAGATGTCTTCTATTCGTCCTGGATCACGACCGATCAGCAGCGGACACACGTGGTCTTTCAAATAAGACGCCACCGCAAGTTCGCGGCCATTGAGGGTGGCGTCGCCAATTCCATAGACCCCTTCGTCGGTCACCACTTTCAACGTGACGAAATTGCGTCCCGGACAACTGACGATGACATCGGCGCGGACGATTTTCATGGGGATTTCCTTGAGGTGCGATCAGTGGAATTGATGCTACCATACAAGTAGACTTAATCGTCAACCAAGGGTTTTCCCGCTTCAGGCTATTTAAAATGTCCGATAAATCCGTGCTTTGCCGCAAATCGCTCCCATTGATCCAGGATCATCTGCTGACGCCCGAGTGGCGCGATCCACGCATTGGCATTGTTCATTTGGGCATCGGAAATTTTCATCGGGCGCACGAAGCGGTTTATACGGAAGAGGCCATGCTTGCCGCAGGTGGTGACTGGGCAATCTGCGGCGTCACGCTTCAAGGCGATGTGACAAAGCGCGATGCGTTGATGGCGCAGGATGGCTTGTATAGCCTGGTGGAGCGTGGGGCGGAGGGTGTGAAGACAACGGTTCTCCGGGCGCTGCGTGAAGTGCTTGCGCTACCGCATGACCGCGCGCGCCTGTTCGAGTTGCTCGCCGACACCAATGTACGGATCGTCTCGCTGACAGTCACGGAAAAAGGCTACTGCCGCGATACGAAGACCGGCGATGTCGACCTCGGCCATCCCGGCATCGCATATGATCTGGCGCATCCTGGCGAGCCCGGCACGGTACCGGGCATCCTCGTCGCTGCATTGAGAATGCGGCGCGATGCCGGCATCGCGCCGTTCACAGTGCTTTCTTGCGATAACCTTTCGCACAACGGCGCAGCATTGCGCCAGGTGGTCTGCTCCCACGCTCGCATGCTCGATGAAGCGCTGGCAAGCTGGATCGAACGCGAAGTCGCTTTCCCGTCAACCATGGTCGACCGCATTGTTCCTTCGACCACGAACGCAGACCGCGATGCCGCTACCGCTGCGCTTGGGCTACGCGACGAAGCGCCGGTCCCGTGCGAGCCTTTTCGTCAATGGGTAATCGAGGATTGCTTCCCTGCCGGACGACCCGCGTGGGACCAAGCAGGCGCGCAACTCGTGGATGATGTAATTCCATTCGAGCTTGCCAAGCTGCGCATGCTTAACGGCACCCATTCGACACTCGCGTATTTGTCGATGCTGGCGGGGTTCGAGACAATCGACGAAGCAATTTCATTCGGACCCCTGCGCACGCTTATCCATTCGATGATGACGCAAGAGATTGCACCGACTTTGAGTGTTCCGGCTTCGTTCGACCTCATGGCGTATCGCGATGCACTGCTGGACCGTTATACGAACCCGGCGTTGAAACATCGCTGTGCGCAGATTGCCATGGACGGTAGTCAGAAAATTCCGCCGCGTCTTCTCGCAACGATTGCAACGCGCCTGGAACACGGCGAGTCAATAGCGAGGCTGGCACTTGGCATTGCAGCGTGGTTCGTTTTCCTGTGCGGACGCGCCGACGACGGGACGACTTTCGTTATCAGCGATCCGCTGGCCTCGCAGTTGACTGCGCTGGCTACCCATTCGGGCGGCGATCCGAAAAGTCTTGTCGATGCGATGCTTGGTTGCCGCGATGTATTTAGTCTCGAACTTGCTTCGAACGAAGTGTTCCGGCGCGCTCTGATTGAGGCCGTCACGCAGTTGAAAACCGGAGCAAGATCGGCGATCGAGAAAACCAACCACAAGGCCTCCGAGACCAAGTCAGCGTCACGGCAAAACCTCTGAAGCACGAGGGACATTCACCTCCACCGCCTTGCGCCAGCGCACCGTCGCCAGCATGGACGCGACGACGATCAAACCACCGCCGACCCATGCAACAAGCGATATCTTCTCGCCCAGCCACATCCAGGCGAACAAAGCGCCGAATGCGGGTTCGCTACCCATCAGCAACGCAACGCGGGTTGGACTGCTGCGTTTGATCGCGTAGTTTTGCGCGAAGAACGCGAACAACGTGCACGCAAAAACCAGATAAAACACGCTGCCCCAAAACGACTCATGTCCGGCGAACGACGGCACGTGCTGCCACTGCTTCGGCGCAAACACAAGCGCCACCGCTGCACTGCCAAACGCGACCACACCCGACTGCACGGCCGTCACTGACAAAGGCGGCAGCGAAGAATCACGCATCACACGTTTCGTCACACAGACATTCAGCGCACGCAGCAAAGCGGCAAACAGGATCAGTGCATCGCCGGGATTTAACGCGACCGAACCGTCACCGGCAAGCAGCCATGCGCCTAACAACGAGAGCGCGACTGCTGCCCATTCAATCCGTCCGGGCCGGCGCTTGAGCAGCATCCACTCGACCAGCGGCGTCAGCACCACGCAGAGGCTAATCAGGAACGCCGCATTAGATGCGCGCGTCATCAGCACGCCAAATGTTTCGCTTAGGAAAATGCCCAGCAGCAGCAAGCCTGCTATAAACACGCCGCGCAGCGTTCGCGCGTCGGCCTGACGCAAACTTCGCAACGCCGGCGATAACATCACGAATGTAATGCCGAATCGCAGCGTCAGCAGGCCCAGCACCGGATAAAACACGAGTGCGCTCTTGACGACTCCATAACTGGTTCCCCACACCACCGCGACCACCAGCAACATGAGATCGGACAATAAGAGCAGGCGGTCTTGCTTGGGCATGATCGGACCTCAGTAGATGAGTCCGTATTGTCGAGCGTTGCACATGCGACGATAATCGGGTCGATGCGCAAAGCCTTTATGTCGCAGATGCATTAATCCTGCGCCCCAACTCGCGACGGCCCGATGAATCAAACCGAACTCTTTGCATTGCTGCCCGACATGGCGGTATTCGCCCGTGTCGTCGATGCCGGCAACTTTTCCGTAGCCGCGCGCCAACTCGGCAGCACACCGTCAACGGTCAGCCGCCAGATCAAACGTCTTGAGGAAGCGCTTGCCACGCGGCTGCTTGAACGATCCACGCGCAAGGTGAAGGTGACAGAATCAGGCGAACAGGTGGTTCGATTCTGCCGCGACATCGTGAGCGCGGCGTCGGGCGCCGTGGATGCCGCCGGTTCACTGGTCGGCCGGCCGCAAGGGAAAGTCAGCGTGAGCGCGCCAACGGCCTTTGCGAAAACAGTCATTCATCCGCTCGTGCCGGGCTTTTTGCGCGCGTATGAAGAAGTCGACTTGCAGTTGCTTTATGCAGATCATGAAGTCGATCCGCTTGAGAACGATCTCGATCTCGTGATCCGCCTAACAGATCATCCACCGCCCGGTCTGGCGGGACGGCGGCTGGGTTCGGTCCGCTGGATGTTGTGTGCTTCGCCCGCGTATCTGCATGCGCGCGGTACACCCAAGCACCCACGTGATCTCACGCAGCACGACTGCCTTTATCTCGGCGAAACCGTCGACGACAACCGCTGGCGTTTTCGGCGCGGCACGGAAACGCAGACCGTGGAGGTGAGCGGGCGATATATAGCGAACCATGCAGGCGCGCGACTCGAAGCGGCGCAGCAGGATTTCGGCATTGCAAGCCTGCCGCAGTTCAGCGCAGCCGAAGCGTTAGAAAGTGGCGAGCTCGTGCAAGTGCTCGCCGACTGGGATCTCGAAGCACTCGCTTATGTAGGCTCGGTGTGGTTGCTGTATCCACCGAATCGTTTTCTTCCGCCCAAGGTACGGGCGTTGATCGATTATCTGGTCGAGCATATACGCGACAGCAAGTGACATTGGCTTGGCGCGTTGCTTAAACGCTTAAGGATGCGTTCTTGGGCCCGCTAGCCCATGTCAGAAGTCGAGCCGACCTAACAATTCGTCGAACGGGCCATCACATGCGAAACACAAGATGTGGGCAGGCTCCTTTCCCACACCTTGGTAATTCTGATTAGCTACGAGATTTTTTTCGGCGAGTCAAGGCGCGATCACTCACTTTCCCAGTAGCGATTTCTCAGCTTTCCAATAACCAGGCGTGTAGTTCCAAGTAGCCCCGTTGCCGGGTTGGTCGGTTACATACACATAGTTTGCTGTCGTTCCATTGACTGTGGTTTGCATTTGAGCTTGAGTCGCGGCGTAGGTCAGCAACCAAGTCTTAACCCCAAGCGAATTTGCCGTACTTTGAGCCGAATTGAGGTTGGTGAGATTTTTTTGGTATGCGGTATAGGAGTCTTCAAGTATCACTATGTGCTCACCCTTTTGTGCGCCGGAGATAAAACAATTATTATTTCCCCATGTACCCGCATTCCAAACTACTGTGCCGGATATCCCCACGTCTTTCATTGTCGAACGGATCGCACTCCATTTAGGTGGAGTGCCTGAGCATTTTTGCTGATCAGTCAACTGAGGCTTCTCACTCGTACTATCATTATCGTAAGCAGCCTCATCGAAGAAAATTCCATCAACGCCACCGAGCGTGGTTTTGTAAGCCTTTAAGTTGGCAGAAATATCGCTGTAAGTGTTGCTGGTAAACGCGTTTGAATTTTGTTAACTTTCGGCGTCGTCATTACGCCGGGGTACCGATGAAGTGTGTCGTAGAGCTGACCGAAGCCGAGGATCAGACGTTGCAACAGCTGTGCGTGAATCACAAACATCGCGACGCTCGCACCCGGGCCGCAGGCGTGCTGTTGCTCGGACGCGGGGTCAAGCTGACCGAGATCGCCTCGAAACTTGGCGTCAGCGGTCAATCGCTCTACAACTGGGCGCACGCGTGGCGAGAGCAAGGGGTTTGCGGCTTGCTCACGGGGCATAAAGGCGGTCGTCCCCGCGCGCTATCCGAAGGCATGCTGGCCACTGCGACGGAAGTCGCACGCACGGAGTCCATGACGCTGGGGCAAATCGCAAGACACATTGAAGTCGTGCATGGCGAGCCAATGCCGTGCGCGCTGGAAACCTTGTCGGTCGCCCTTCGGCGAGAAGGCTTTTCCTTCAAGCGCAACCGTTTCTCGCTCAAAAAAAGCGCAACCAGGAAGACTTTGAGATGAAATCCGCCACCCTGGGAAAACTGCAATGCGCCGCTCGCGCCAACGCAGTGCGCCTGATCTATTTCGATGAAGCGGGCTTTGCCGCCTCGCCTCCGGTGCAAAGAGCGTGGTCACCGCGCGGCCTGCCTCATCGTGTCGAACCACACTTGCATTGCCGGCGCTCAGTGCTCGGCGCCCTTGACTTCGGAGCCAACGCGTTGACTCACCATGTCACGAGTTCGTCGATCAAAGGCGGCGCTGTCATCGAGTTCCTCGAGCAGATCGCCCTGCAGGGCGATGAGCGTCCGACTGTGGTGGTACTGGACAACGCTTCGATCCATCATGCAATTGATCCTGAAGTGCATGAGCGCTGGCTACGCGAGCATCGCATGCAACTGTTCTATCTGCCGCCATACAGTCCCGAACTCAATCTCATCGAGATCGTCTGGAAGCAGGCCAAATACCATTGGCGTAACTTCGTCACCTGGACGAAGGAAACTATCGACGACGAAGTCCGCAGCCTGCTCGGTGCATACGGCATCAAATTTCAAATCAATTTCGCCTGAACACTTATACGGGCGTCCTCACTTTCGTGGTTATGGTCAGGTTAAAGGTGAGGCAGAATAAACGATAGGAACTCGCTTGCTGAGGCAATAAACCCGACCGTCATAGCTCCGGCTATGAGCATTAAAAGCAAAACCCCAAGGCCCATCGCGTTGTCTTTCAATGCTTGCATTTTGTTGATCTCCAAGTAAATCCGCCTATGGCGCACTGTGATTTCTGATCGGATACATCTTCCTATCTGTGAGTTAGCTGAAAATTACGTCTTTTTGATAAGTCCCCTCGGTTTCGATGCGCGAGCCCCAGTTGGGCGGCTCACCCACCCTACTCGCACCAAATCTCCATGTGCCCCAGGAAGCTGCGCCGCGATCGTGGCGGGTAGTTCGATTTCGTATCACTTCACAGATCGCTTTTCGAGCAGGCGCCGGTTATGAAGGGACCACGATTGTGGAACTCGCCTATGGTTATCGGCGCATCGATGTAACCGGGCGCGATTCGGTTCACTGCGAATCCGCAACGGGTTTTACGTTCTCGACGTCGCTAGAGAACGCGGTGTCACAAGAAGCCCGAAGACACGGCTAACCACACATCGAACTGGTGACTCGCATGTTTAAATTCAACAAAGTAATTTTCGGCTAATTCAGGGGATCTACAGTGCTGGCTTGTGGTCGTCGAGCACGCCCAACCACTGACCTTGCGATGATTGCCGAACCCAGAACGGAATGACCACCATGAAAGACAAAATCAAAACCGCCGACGAAGCTGTTGCGTTGATTCGCAACGGGGACGTGGTAAGTTGCTCCGGCTTTGTCGGCACGGGTACGCCTGAGGAATTGATCGCAGCGCTGGAGCGGCGTTTCGTCACAACCGAAGGGCCGCGCGGTCTGACGCTCGTGTTTGCGGCAGCGTGCGGCGATGGCAAGGAGCGCGGACTGAATCGGCTTGCGCACGAGGGACTGGTGCGTCGCGTAATTGGAGGCCATTGGTCGCTCGTTCCCAAGCTCGCGAAACTGGCGACGGACAACCGAATCGAAGCCTATAACCTCCCACTGGGCACAATTTCGCATCTGTATCGCGACTCGGCCGCTCACAAGGCAGGCACGCTCACCAAGGTGGGCCTCGGCACCTTCGTAGATCCAAGGCAAGACGGCGGAAAAATCAACGCACGGACGACCGAAGACCTCATACACGTGATGGAGATCGAGGGCGAAGAATGGCTCTTCTACAACGCCTTCAAAATCAACGTTGCCTTGATTCGCGGCACCACCGCTGATCCCGAAGGCAACATTACGATGGAGCGCGAGGCTCTGCTGCTCGACGCTCAGGCTGCCGCCATGGCAGCAAGAAATTCCAACGGCCTTGTCATTGCTCAGGTGGAAAGAATGGCGTCGAGCGGGTCGCTCGATGCACGGCGCGTGGTCGTTCCGGGTACGCTGGTCGATTGCGTAGTGGTAGCGCCTGCTGCGACCCATCGGCAGACCTATGCCACCGATTACAACCCGGCCTATTCAGGCGAGATCCGCGTTGCTGTCGACAAGCTGCCGGCGCTCGAACTTAACGAGCGAAAGCTCGTAGCGCGGCGCTGTGCGTTCGAGTTGCCCCTGGGTGGCGTGATCAATCTCGGAATTGGCATGCCCGAAACAGTGGCGGCAGTCGCTGCAGAAGAACGCATACTCGATCAGCTGACTTTGACTGCGGAGTCCGGCGTGGTCGGCGGCATGCTGATGGGCGGCCTCGATTTCGGTGTGGGCATCAATACGCAGGCGCTCCTGCATCAGAATCAGCAGATCGATTTCTATGATGGCGGTGGCCTGGACCTCGCGTGCCTCGGCATGGCTCAGGTCGATCGCGCTGGAAACGTCAATGTCAGCCGGTTCGGTTCTCATCTTGCCGGGGCCGGCGGGTTCATCAACATCAGCCAGAATGCACACCAGCTTGTTTTCGCCGGGACGTTTACCGCCGACGGAGACACCACACGAGCTGAAGATGGTCAGTTGCAAATCGTAGCCGAAGGGCGAACGAGCAAATTCGTCGAAGCGGTTGAGCAGATCACATTCAACGGACCGCTTGCCGCGGCGAAGGGTCAGTCCGTGCTGTACGTGACCGAGCGCTGCGTATTCAAGTTGCAGCCCGAGGGGTTGCAGTTGATTGAAGTGGCGCCCGGCATCGACATCGAACGAGACGTGCTCGCTCATATGGCGTTTCGACCAATTATTCGCGACGTGGCGATGATGGACCCGCGCATCTATCAATCCAGGCTTATGGGTCTCACCGCTGCACTGCGAGTTCTTCAGCGGTCAGATCATTGTGCTTTGGTCCACAGCGAAACAGTCGGCACTCGTAAAGCTGCATGACACGACGAATTGACGGTGTGGCTTGCTTGGGTTTAAGACGAATTTAGTTTTAACTAATAGGAGTACCTTGCGTGCTGTTGATCCGTCGATTTGCAATTGTGCTGTCCCTGATCTTTCTCACTATCCCTGCGTTCGCCGCGTCGGCCGATAATCCAGAAAGCGCTGTTTCTACCGTGCTCATGAGAACCGAACGCTCATGGGACGGCACCTTATATAAAGGCTATCCTGCGGGGCAGCCGCAACTGACCGTTCTCAAGATTATTATTCCTCCCCACACGACGCTGCCGTGGCACACACACTCAATGCCAAACGCTGCATATGTACCGTCCGGAGATTTGCATGTGGATAGCCGTGACGGACGCCATAAGACGACGCTGCACGCGGGCGACGTTTTGCCTGAAATGGTCGGAAGCTCTCACCGTGGATAGACCAATAATTCTCCAGTCGAGGTCATCGTCTTCTATGCAGGAGTCAAGGGGATGCCCACTGCCATGAAGGTGCGATGAGCATGCGGGGCACACTTCAAAAATCTGCGAGTTGCCACGAATCATCTATCCTTCGAGATGAACCGCCTGGTGCGAGCCGACGCTTTCTGCGTCTATTCACGGCAGCATCGCCAGTGAGTTAATTCGCTCCGGCATGGCTCGTAGCATGGTGGCACATGCATACCGAGGGCATATTCTTGTTCGTCCCGAATCGCCGCGCGACGATGCCGGTACTTCATCCGTTGCAGGACAAAGGCATCGTGATATGCCGTAACTGAAGAATTCGCACGGACCAAGTCCATCGCGACAGGAAACGTCTCAGGTTGTCCACGATCGCTCGCAAGGATGCCGTAGGCAAATCACAACGCCCCGGTTGGCTGCAACATCGGGTAGGTAAACAGAAAAAAGTGCATCATATTCAAGCCAAAATGCGCGAGCACTGCCGCCTGAAGTCCACCGAAGCGGTAAGCCAATCCATATCCGACTCCCGCGATGCTTCCAAGCACGAGCCATTGCCACCCGCCCGCGGCGTGAGCCAGGCCGAACAACCCTGCCGCGACAACGATGGCAATTGCGCTTGCGTACGGCCGCTGCCCGATAAGACGGCTTAGGCCGCCCTGCAGATAGCCGCGAAACAGCGCTTCTTCGGTGAACGTGACGAGCAACAGATTGTTTAGCAGCCACAGCCAACCGACCGAAGGCCATTTCGGTTCCCATGTGACGAGTCCCAGCAGCATTGCAACCAGCAGACAGGCCGCCGTCGTCACCAACATACAGACAACCCCTGCCCTCATCGATGTATATAGCGAGCGCTGCGGCCGAGTCCACGGCAGCACCAGCAGGATCCAGAAGCCAATCAAAGGCTTGTCCAGGTTGAGGTACATCGTGAATGCTACGGCATCCGCAGTGAAACGATGTGAGCTAATGACGCGGGGGTTATGAAAACCTGGCAGCCAATGCATGCTTAGTGCAATGGCCAGCGCAATGAACGCGGCGTGCCCGATGCACTGAACAGACGGTTTCCGGCGTGGCGATACGGCATAAGCAGCAGCCAGCAACGATGCAACCGGCGCCGCCGCCGTCGGGCCGAGCAGTCCGTTCGCGATCGCAGCGCTGTAGCCGGCAATGAGCAGTCCCAGAGCCAGCCACCGGGAAGCAGACGACAATGTCGCCGGCGCGGCAAGCATAATCGCAACCCACGGTAACGCAAACATGTTCGCTCCACGGAATTGATCGCCCGAAAGCCCAAGCTAACGGACGGATGGCACTTTATCAGGCTGGCTCGTAGTCCTCCTGATTTACTGACAGACCTCCGGCAATAAGCCGGAAAAAACCGTACTTGGCAAGCGTCAGATGACGAGGGACTGTTGCGGCCTATCGCAACCCGATTGCGAACAGGTGAGGCGCTTAGATCAGCGCGCCGACGGCCATGATCGCAGGGCGAACGCTCGACTCTTATCCTTGGATCGCTGAAGCATCACAAGGTGAAAGATCTTAACAATTTCAGATAGCTCCGCAAACTTGAATGCGCTCCGCTATCACGAAGAATCGTTGATAAAAATACCATGGACAAGACGGCGTGATGAGAAAATCGACTAATACTTTAACGAAGCACGTGCGCGGGAAACGGGCATCCGTAGGCGAGACTTTTACAGCGTGGCTTACATTTCTATTGGGCGTGCCGGCTGGCGGCTCGCAGTCATGTTGCTCGTGCGTGGCGAACACCTGTCGATGCTGCCCGCGACATTGCTACTCGTCGTGTTGTGCGTGTGGCAGATGCAGCTTCAGCACGAACCGCTTAGCAAAACGCCAACTCGTCTCTAACGATCGCAGGGACAACCCAACTCCTCCTGCGAAGCCGGTTGCAGGGCGCCCCAGCGCTTCCAAGCGCACCGTAGATCTGAAGTCACGAGAAAATCTCCATCGGATACAGCTAATTCTGTGCTAACAGAAGCAACGTAAATTGACATCTGGAGACTGATTCTCGATCAAGAGAAAAAGTTGATCCAATCTCACTTTACTTTGGAGAAGCTCATGAACACGACCATCAATATGGAATCCCAACAAATCGTCAATGCCCTCATTGCCCCGCGTAAGGACGAGTTCGTCCTGCCCGAAGGCATCGTCGCGGACGGCGCGGATCTCGTCCCGACCGTTCAATACCTGATGTAATCGCGCGTGGGGAGCGCGTCGTCTTGCCGGCGAATGGGCCTCAAAAGGCGCGCCCCCCGTTCGCCCCATCCTACTTTGACTTGCACGAGCTTCGCTAATTGTCATGAAGACCGCTCTTGAACTGCTGAACGAACCGTCCGAATGGCGGAAGCTGGTTTATCCGGCATCCGGGGCCAGCGAATTGCTGCGCACCGGATTGCAGAAAAAGATGAAGGACTCACTGCGAAAGGTACTGCTGGAAACCGCGCGCGTGATGCCGGAAAAGCTCACGAATCCCGGCCAACCCATTGCGGCACTTGACATTTCTCGCCGATTCTCGCCGCGCCTCTACTTCACCTATTTTGGACTGCTTCAGGAGATGGCGCGCTCCGATACAAGCTCCGTCGCCCAGCGCTGCGACGAACTGCTCGAATGTCTACGCGCGCCCTATGCTGATACCTTCGAAGTTCGCGATACCGTCGATGACATCGCATGGTCTTTTCTGCGCGCTCATCGCGCGGCTACGAGCTCCAATGCGTCCGTTCTGGAGGTCGCCCTGAGCACGACGGATGGTGACGCACGCGATACGGTGGATTGCTCCGCGGCCGCGTCAGCTCGCCGGCAGCTTGCAGAAATGAAGCTGGCCATCGCTGCATGCAACCCGAACCTCGCCGATGAAATTTCCAGCCTGGTGTGCGTCGTTCAATTAATGCCGCGCTCCTTTTCAGCGGAGGCGGCGTCAAGTCTAGCGGCATTTGGCACGGTGCTTGTGCGGCCACCATCACAAATTTGCGAACCACACGAACGGTTTTTTTACTTTGACCGAGTGCTTCACGAGTCCGCGCATATCTACCTGAATATGCTCATGACCTTCGATCCGCTGGTGAAAAATGGCGCCGATCCAGCACCTTCGCCCGCGCGCCAGACGTTGCGACCTATAAAAGGCGTGCTGCACGCCCATTTCGTGTTCTTTCGATTGCTGCATGCATACCGATATGCACCCGGGTATATCCGGCAAACAGAAGCCCCCGCGCCATCACCCGAGCAACTTGACCGTTTGAGCCTGTCCGCACTACCGTTGTCGTTTGCTACCAGAGAAGCGGTCTACCTGGATAAGTTCATGCGAGGTGACGCGATTCTGAGGGACCACGCCGTGTTCACGCCACCCGGCCAACATTTTCTCGATTCCATGAGGGAGGCCGTCTGTCATGTGTAATTTTCCCCTAGGTGCACTCGACCGGCGTCTGGTCGACCGCCTGCTTCAACTGAAGCCCTTCCCCGGTTCACTGCTCGAAATGGGATGTGGCGAGGGCCGCAAGCTCCTCGCGCTCAAGCAAGCCCATAACGTGGCGGTCTGCGGCGTTGATACGCATGAGCCGTCGTTGTCGTCCTTGACCCGTGCCGGTGTCGAGACAAGGACCTGCGACATGCGGCGCTTGCCGTTCGACGACGGCGCTTTCGACTGGGTGCTGATTGCAAACTCGATGCACCACGTTCTCAGGCCCGGCGACGCGTTAAGAGAAGGCGCACGCGTGGCACGTCACGGGGTTGTGATTTGCGAGCCGTGGTGGGATCTGAGCATCAGTTCGCAGCGCACCACGCACGCCTTGTGCGGGTGGTCGAATTCGCTGGTGCAAAGCTTCGGCTACTTCCACCGCACGGGCCTGTCTGCAGGCGAAATCCTGGAACTGGTCGACTTTAACGCCGCGTCTGCCGAAATCCATTACGAACTTGAGATCGAGCGCTGGGACGTTCAACAGTGGCTTGCCGACTTCGCTCCATGGCTTGAGAAACTGTCCCGCGATCATTATCTGCGCTGGCGTCTCAACGAGCTCCTGAGAACGTTGCCCACAGCAACAGCCACTCGTCCCGGCCAGGTGGTCGTCGTGGTGAGAAAAGCAGCAGCGTAAGCATCAATAATCTTCCCATAGCGGAGGCTTCACCATGAAACTCCAAAAACAAGCAATTGTTATCGTCGGCGCAGATCGCAAGGGTTACTACATCGGACCGGCGCTTCAGGGTCGCGGCTATCAGTGCATCCACGTGGCGTTCGGCAAGGCCGCGAGTGTAGAGACGCGCAGCCCTGAATGGTGCACCGACGAATTACGCCTTCTGTCGAATGACGACGCGGCAATATGCGATCTCGTCGAGCAACTGAAACGCTACCGTATCAAGGCCATCGTCGCGGCAGGCGATAGCGGCGTGATTGCCGCGAACAAGCTGACGCAGTATTTCAATGTACCAACGAACCCCGCGGGCAGCTCACGGTTACACAGGCACAAATTTCACATGGTCGACGCGTTGCGGCTCAACGGCGTGCCGTGCCCGGCGCAATTCTGCTCCCGCGATCTCGACGATATCCTCGCTTGGTATCGGCAATCCGGCTTCACGCGCGCCGTGATGAAACCATCGCTGGGCGGCTATTCAGACGGGGTTGGCATCTGCGAGAGCGAAGCCGACATCGCGGAAGTTTTCAGGCGCAATATTGGCAACGTCAACGTGGTCGGTGAAATCAAGGACGAATACGTCATCCAGGAATACCTGGAGGGCAGGCACTTCGTTGTCAACACGGTGTCAGTCGAAGGCCAGCACTTCGTCACGGATATCTGGCATGACGTCAACCACTATGAAGACACCTGGCTGATCGACGAATACTCGGACTTCATACGTCGCGACGCGCCTGAATTCTCCGTTTTGACTGAATACGCAGGCGATGTGCTCGACGCGTTGCAGATACGGAATGGCGCTGCCCATAGCGAAGTGATGTTGACGCTGAACGGCCCTCGTCTGATCGAAACGGGCGCGAGGCTGGCGGGAGGGATTGACTTCTCGGTTGTCGAGGAGTGCCAAGGCTATAGCCAGATTTCCGTCCTTGCGGATAGCCTCATTGCTCCTCATCTGTTCCTGGACAGGATAAAGTCATGTGCAGCCGCACCAACACGGTTCGCGCGTTTCATCTACATGTCATCGCACCTTTCCGGCCGCTTGGCAAACCACCTCGACCTCGCTGGGTTCCTCAAGATTCCGAGCCTCATGAGCGTCAAACTTACGATTACCCCGCAAGGACAACTCAGGGAAACCAAGTACGCGCTAGGACATCCCGGCTATGCGATGTTGCTCGCGGACAGCTGCGAGGAACTCGGGCAGGACTACGCCCTCTTTCGCTTGATAGAAAAGTCGTTTTTTGCGGCGGCGATTGGCAACGACGCGCATGACCCATCGCGCTTGGAAGTGACCCAACTAAATGCGGCAAACGTTCGTCGCCCGGCTTGCTGGACACTCGCAACGGAGCGTTTGACATGACGCAAACTCTGTGGCTACGTGCCGAATCCAGGCTCAATGAGCGCCGCACTCTGTTGATTCCAGTCCATGCGGGCATTCTCGTCAAGAATGGTTATCGCGTATGTGTAGAGTCGTCGGCGGATCGCATCTTCCGCGATTCGAGCTATCTCGACGCTGGATGCACGCTTGTGCCAACCGGCAGTTGGCCGTCCGCGCACCGCGACACGCTGATCCTGGGCCTCAAAGAACTTCCCGACGAGTCGTTCCCGCTCGGACATCGGCATATGTATTTCGCCCATGCGTACGAGTGCCAGCGAGGCTCGCTCAAACTGCTCGAACGGTTCAGACGCGGCGGCGGCTTCCTCTACGACCTCGAGCAGATCAAGGACAGTTTTGGCGCACAGCTTGTTACCGGCGGCGCGGGCTATCTCGCCGGACTGGCCGCAGCGACGGCGTGTCTCGACATCTGGACGCAGAAACTGCAGGGACCTGACGTGGCGTATCGGATACCCAGGCAATTCATCAGCGTGAGCGAACTCGTTGCATACGCACGCGGGCTGGTTCTCACTGGATTCCGGGCGCCCAGCATCCTGGTAATCGGGCACCGCGGTAAGTCCGGTGCTGGCGTCACGCGCCTGCTCGACGAAGTGGGACTGACGTACGACTGCTCGCCGAAAATCACGAAGGAGCGGCATGAGCTGAGGGAGCGATTGCACGACTATGAGCTGGTGTTCAACTGCATCAAGTTGTCTGCCGGGACGCCGCTATTTCTATGCGACACGATGATCGGTCCGCGTACGAAGATCCAGCTGATTGGCGACATCAGTTGCGAGGCAACTCATCCGGACAACCCAATTCCGTTGTATTCAAGCCCAACCAGTTTTGCTGTGCCCGTCTGCCGCACGCGAACCGGCATCGACGTCATGGCTATCGACAACATCACGGCGATGTTGCCCGTGGAGTGCAGCCAGATTCTCAGCGAGCAGATTTTTCCTTACCTCTGCTATTTTCTGCTCGCGAAAGGTGTGCATGACGCTTCGCCGTTTCAACGCGTCGTCGATTCGTTTAATTCTGCCAGCACTGCCGCCTGCGCGGAATCGACGATGGCGGCTTGAGCCGACGTCGGTGTCGGGAGGCCCTGCCAACTAATAGGACTTAATTCTCTACTAATTGTTGGGTGGAACAATCAAGCTCTACGACAACCTAAGATTTTGAAAATGGCAAACGCTCAGTTTGAAGTGACGAAGGGCTCTAAATGGCCACTGGAAGTAAAGTTGGTGAGACGCCGCAAGCGCCACATCGCGTATCTGGCGTGCGCTTTGGTATTAGCGGTGACCGCAATGTACATCCCTGTGTCACGGGAGGGCGGACTAGCGGCCGCAGTTGTTAATTCGACGTGGGGCAAGTGGCAGAGCAATCGGATCGAAGCAAGTCAGGAAGAATTGATGCGCGGATGCGCTAAGCAAGGTTTCGCGACGTTCGACGATTGCTTCAGGAATTCGCTTTCTGTCATGGGGCCTGGTTGAGCCGAGGACCAGCCCATCAGCGAGAGTGGCATTTGTAGCCGCCAATCGGACGATCGTCGGCCTATCATGTTCGCGCCGCACTTGCCGGCCCGATAGAACTAGATTCGCCATATCAACTTTCGCACCCGCATCGGGCGACACCATGTTGTCTTCGGGATGTCAGAGGCAAGTCTGCGCGCGTTTTAAGAACAGCAACAACACCGTCGTTCGTTGCAGGTAAGTCGCCGGTTAGGGCTTGAAACGCGTCATTCGTCTACCGGTTCGGCGCTGGCTACCGGACGCTCGGACAGATGTTGTTTAACAAAGGCGGCGATGAAATCGCGCACCGCTTCCCCAGCGGCCGCGAGGGGCGTCTCCGCAGAAGAAACGATGCTGGCCGTCAGCGGAATGGCGGGCTCGATGGCTTGCGCAACAATATTGCCGGGCAGCTCGTCCGTGCCGCCAAGTGGCAGGATGGTGTCGCCGACACCGGCTTGTACGGCCGCGAGCATGTCGGTGCTCACGTCGGCTTCGGCCGCGACATGCGGCACGATTCCCGCCTCTGCAAATTGCCGGTCGAGTACAAGCCGCACAATATTCGGGTGATGCGGCAGCACAAGGGGAAGCTCGGCGAGTTCCTGCAACTTGATCGATCCAGGCCTGACCGATCCGTTTGCACGCCGCAGAAGAAAGAGCCGCCGCTCGAATAGCAGCACGCGGACACAACCCGCATAGGGTTCACCTTCGAAGAGGAAAGCGAGGTCGATGGCGTGTTCGCGAATGCACGCGGCCAGTTGCATGCTCCCCGATGACGAAAGCTTCAGCCGCACTTTTGGTAACGCAGTGCGGCACGCGGCCATGATCGGCCCCGCGAACTGCGATGCCAAAGGGAAAGCCATACCGATGGAAACGCTGCCCTCGACTTCTTCGCCGTGTCCACGTACGACTTCAGGCAAGCGCTCGACGCGCCGCAGGATCGCACTCGCCTCCACGTAAAGCCGCGTGCCTGCGGCCGTGGCGCTCACGCCGCGAGCGCTTCGCTGCAGCAGCGAGACGCCGAGCTGATCTTCGAGGTCGGCGATCTGCTGGCTCAATGCAGGCTGCGCCACATGGGCCACCTGTGCCGCGCGCGAAAAACTGCCTGCATCGACGATGGTCACGAAATAACGCAACTGTCGGAGTTTCATGTGTTAACACCTCGCTGGAGTGTCCAACACGGAGGCATGCCCGCATGACACCTGGGGTTCAAATCGGTGGGGAAACGCGGCGGTTCGCGCCAGATAGTTGACTCATCGGCCACTGGCCGCACATCCGCAGAAAAACGAGACGGAAGGCACTTAGTGAGTCTACTGCGTCGCCGCTTGACGCACAATCCATGCAATCTAACGCTGGCGAGGAGATCGGAAAGCTTGGAAGCGGTCGATGGCCGACCCAGGCGGTTCATCCACCTACATCCGAAACAGCTCGACTTTCCAGGTGCTGTTTTCCGCTCGCTCATTTTAGGCTCAGTCAAGACTCCTATGATTCATTCCACTGAAGCTTTCCACACGGCGCGGCTCCGGGAGGCCAAACACGCTTCTTATCCCGGCAGCCTGGGCCGTCTGAGCGTTGGGTCGCGGGAGCGGAAACGAAGGACCAGAATTCTGGGCGAGTGCGTAACACGCATTCCGGGCCTTGCACCAGAAGACTTTCGACCAGCGTTCAAAGAAAGGCTTATATCCTCCCAGCACTGACATGGTGAATCCCTTTCGTAGAGTCATTTGAAGCCATTTCGGAGCATATCCATCCGAACGGCCAGAGCGCATGCTGGGACAGTATCGTGATCGTCAGTTTGAAACGCTCCGTTCTTTGCTTTTTATATCGATAACGAGCATCGCTTCAGATCTCCACACCGACGGACCCGTGTATGAGCAGGTGTGGCGGCGTGTGGCCGAACCCGGTCCGATGTTGAACTAGCGAAGTAGGCTGCCGTTGATCGGCCCGCATCGGGCAGGAGCGGTCGTTCGTTCCTGCCGCGGTGTCAGTAGGCCGTCGGAAACTCCGGTCCGGATTTCGCGTATTGAGGTGTCGATATGGCTTGAGACCGTTGTGACAGCCAGTCTTGAGCCGGACGTATTCTGCGGTTCCCAGAGTTGCTTTCGAGGCATAAAGACTGCCGAACACGTCCAGAAAGGTCCGACTTTTTGCGACCTTCTACAGATTTACGTGTACAGGCTGGCGCGTTGCCCACTTCTCGCCCGGCCCCAGATCTCGTCATCCGTGAGGGTCGTCTCGACAAACTCGATCGGCATGCCCGCATTGTCGATCACCGCGACGCGATATCCGTCGATCGGTTCGTACGGGCCGAGCAGCACGATGTGACCTTCGATCGCCGCGCTCAGGTCATTGACCTTGTATGCCACATGTGGCTGTTCTCGAAGTAGCGGACGTAGCGGCGAGCCGGGTTCATACCGATGCCACTGTACCGGCACGGGGCCACTCAGGTCATCCGTCGTGTACATCTTTACTTTCGCGGCATATCGTTCCCCGGGCCGCCACTCCGTAGTGGGGATGCCGATATGGTGCAACGTATAGGTCACACCCTCACGGCGCATTGTTGTGGTCATCGCCAATTCCCTCGCAAGTAAGTCGCGCCCTTCGCGGTGCATAGTGTTCAAAAGAGCAAGCCCGGTTCAGGCCAATGACGCAGGAATCCACGCTCCATGCAGCCCGGCCGGGATGCGCCGTGGCAGTTCGATCACGGCGAGCGGTTCGCGATCGAGCTGCCGCGCGTCGAGAATCACGAAACGGCCGGCGCTGCTACCCAGTTCATGTACGAACGTCACGATGAACCCGTCCTCTTCGCGCCGGCCGTGCGGGTCAGCAACAAACACCGGTTCAGAAACCGTCAAGCCCGGCGCTAACTGGTGCACGGTCTTGCTGCCGGTGACGAGATCGTAGCGTGCGATTGTCTCGAACGCGCCGATCTGCGGCTTCTCGCCGGGCCGCGGCATGCGCAACCCTACGTATCCGTACCGCGAGCGTCGTCCAAGATACGCGTCGTTGACCCGTCCGAACTCGACGGCTGATCGTCGATCGCCTCGTCGTGCACTACGCTCCTGGCGATGTCGATTACCGGCCGGTGAAGCTCCAGCCGTTTCGAATGGCCCGTCAAAGGGAAAGAGTCATACCACGGCAGGACAGCTTCGATCCGGTCGCCGTCCGCGAATGCATTGATCGTATGCCAGTGGAAGAACGGCGGTGCATCGATCCAGCGGACCTGCTCCGCGTGCTGCGCGTCGCGCGGAATCAGCGCAACTTTGGCGCCGCGCTCCGGCTCCCACAATCCACTTCAGGTTCGCACGCAGCCGATCAATATCGATGACCCCAGACGCGGCACGAGCCCGCCATAAGGGTCGACATCCGGGCCTAACAGGCGCGCTACGACGTTTCCCGATAGTGCATTGGCTTCTAGAATTTCCGCACCTGAACGTTGACGCCGATCGCGGGCATGTCGATGGTGTTTAAATTCAATTACACGACGTTATGTCTTGATAGTGTTTGTCCGATGAACGGTGTTGATTGAGTCGAACCGCAGGATCAACTCGAAGTAACTAAATTCTTTGCGCACATCCAGTCGCGCACTATTTCGCCGATGGCGTCGCTATTAGCGTCGGCCATCAAAGCGTGACTGTTTCCTGTGATTCCGTGTGAAGGCAAATCGATCCATTGCGCATCCACGCCAGCGGCAAGCAGCGCCTCGTACCAGCGCCGTACCTTGGGCACCGACGCGACCCAAAAAGGATGCTGATCAAGGAAGTCGCCCCAAACGAAAAGATGCGGAATGCCGCTTAAGATCGCTGGATCGAAACTTTCCGGATCCGGCGCGCCGGACGGCTCGAGCGAGATCACGGCCTTGATGCGATCCGGCGCGTGCAGCGCGGCGTTGAGCCCGAAATTACCGCCTTGACTGTGAGTCAGGACGATGCTGCTTTCGAGGCTGCCAACGAGTGCGTCGTAGGCATACTGCGTGAGCGCATCGTTGCCGCCCCAGCGTGGAACGAACTGGTTCATGAAACCTTCCATCCGCTCGACAGGAAAGCGAAGTCCGTCGTGAGCACGACGTTGCGCAGAATCGGCATGCCAGGAACCGGCCGGACCGAACCGGAACGTTTCCTCCCATGCTTCGCGTCCCGTGCGGAAATAGGGCGCGTCCGTGTAGACGTCGGGATACGGAGCCCATGACGCCCGGCCTCGTTCGACCGCGTCGGACACGAACACGTCGAAGCCCGCACGAAGAAAAAGCATCTGCCATCCGGCGCGTCCATCGGGTGTCGTTTCCCAGTTCACGCCGCTCATTCCTCCGCCGTGCCAGAGCAAAAGAGGATGCGGACTAAGCGGCGCCGCGAGCTTGACATACTGCACGTACATCTGCCCGGCGATCATCTCTCCATTGGGATCGATGGGATGAACTGCGCCGTGGGTCGTGCTGACGCGCAATCTCGGCGCTAACCCGGTTAGCGAAACCATGTGGCCGCCGATATGAAAGCTCCCAATTTCGCGCACCTGTAGCGGCGCGGCGCTCATGCCTTTCCCCTTGACGGAGTGTTCAGAGGTGGCCCTAAAAACTCGACACCCCAGCGCGCGCTGAACGCCTGCTTCGCCTCATCGTCAAGCTTTGAGGCCTTCAGGGCCGAGCCCAGTTCGGTAAAGAACGCAAGGGCGTCGAAGCCAGGAACGATCATCACCAGTTGCTTCGATGGATTGCTGTCGATATTCACGAAGCGGTGCGGCACGTTGCCATTCGCCACAACGGTGTCACCCACCGTCGCTTCGAAGCGCTTGCCATCGACCTCGAAGAGGTAGTGCCCCTGCAAGATGTAGAAGATCTCGGCTTCGCGATGCCTATGCAGCGGAGGACCGAAGCCCGGCGCGTTTGTCGTCTCGATCAGTTCGATGCCGCTGCCCGCGAAATCTTGCGGCGTGCGGACCCTTAATTCGAGGCCGATCTCAGGAACGGCGACGCAGCGATCGTCGGTGAGAGCCACGCAAGCGCCCTCGGTCAACTTGGAACTCGTGTTCATGGTGGTGTTTCCGAAAATGCACCGGACAAGCCGAACGCCGCCGATGCGCGCTTCACGAAGCGGAATCAGAACAGGTGATTCACGCGCAAGATGCCTTCATTCGAGCTGTAGCCGCTGCCGAACTGGCCGCCATACTCCAGCTTGATCTCCGTGCTTTTGGAGACGCTGAGGTTCATGTCCAGCTTGACCTTCGCAAGTGCCGACGGTGCCGACGACACCGCCGTGAAAGGCGCAACGCCCGGCGCGCTGCCGACGAACTGCGCGCTCGAATCCCAGTGATTCCGGTTGTGGAAGATCGCGCCAGCCGCAACGTCCGGCCGCAGGACCATGCCGTTCGCGAAAGTCCAGCGGCCGCCGACCTCGAACATCGGCGATGCGGACAGCGTCGTGGCAGTCGACCCGTCGACGGCTAAGTCCAGCGCGCCCGCGCCCTGCTCCGTGAATCCGCCCGAATGGAAGTGGACGACGTGCAAGTCCAGATAAGGCTTCATGTACCAGTCGTTCATCGGGATCGTGTACGCGACGCGCGAGTGCAAGCCGGCTTCGTAACTGTTGAAGCCGCCCTTCGCCTGTGCGGCATAACCCGGCAGCGAGACGTTTCTCGTGGAGTCGTACCACCCGTAGCCTGCATCCGCGCCGCCGGAAATAGTCCAGTTGCCGATTGCCTTCTTGAGCACGACGCCAACTTGCGGGCCGTGTCCGTTCACGTCGCCGACACCATCCGAGCCGTCGAGGTTCGACGTGTCGTAGCCGACGCTGCCGCCGACGAACCAACCGTCGCCGATCGCGTGCTGGCCGCCGAACTGCATCGCATACGTATTTGCCGAATAGCCGATCGTGCCCGCGCCATCCGCGCTCGTGTGGTTATCGATAATGCGTCCCCACACGCAGTCGCGCTCGTGCATCATCGCGTCGGCCGGGCCGTCGAACGACGGGCAGCTATACATCCGCTCGACGAACGCGTGGCTCGCGGCAAGGCTTGCGGTTCCGACGGCCTGCTGCGTTTCGTTGCCGAGCCTGTTGAGTGCCGCGTTATACGACGCGTGATTCGCTACGCCGTTTGCCAGCTGCGCGAACGCTGTACCGAGCGCATCGGCGTTCGCGCCAGCATCGAAATTGGCCTGCAGGTGGGTCGCGACCGCCTGCGCGTTCGCGCCCAAACCCTCCGCGTTCGCAGCGAAACTCGCATGCGGCGTGACGTAAAGCGACTGGCCGCCGGTCGGCGCATCCGGTGTCTTGCCGCTCGCCAGCGTGTATTTGACGAGGTAGGGATTGCTCATCTGCAATTGCGAGGCATCGAGCGCGCCTTTCACGTCGATCACGTCGAGCGTGCTGTTCGTGAGACGCGCCGGGCGCATCACGAGCTGGCCCGCAAGCGTCGCATTACCCGCTACGATCAGACGATCGCTCGTCGCCGCGACGTGATCGCCGTCGATCACAATGTTGCCAGTCGCGCCCTGCTGCAGATCGCCCGTCACGAGCGTGACCGCGCCGGGCGCGCTCCTGCCGCCGACATCGAGTGTCCCGTTGTTGCGCGTGAGCGCCGCCGCGACCGTCGAACCCGTATTCAGCGTGCCGCCCGGATCGTTCACCACCGATCCTTCGCCGCCGTTGTTCTCGAGATTAATCGTGCCATCGATCACGCCAGTTGCGCCGTTATGCACGAGCGTATCGCCGCCGTAACTGAAGACCGCCGAGCCATTCACACCGGCCGTCGAGGTGATGAGGCCGTTGTTGTTGACCGCGTTGAGCGGCGTCGTGCCATCGATGCTCAGCAAGCCTTCGAAGACCTGAATGGCCGCCCCCGTGCCGTCGCCGCCGTGGTAGAAGTCCTGCCCGCCGGAAACCTTCGCGCCTTGATCGACGTTGACGACGATCTGCGATCCGTTCAGGTCCGCGCCGCCCGACTGCGAGCTTTGCGCGTAAATCCCGGGCGACGCCGCGCCCGTCGCGCTGACCGTGCCGCTCACGTTCACGTTGACGGGTCCGCCGTTGCCCGAGCCACCGAACGACCCCGCATACAAGCCTTGCGCGTATTCGCTCGCGCCCGCCGTGAAATAGCCACCTCCGCCGCCCACGCTCTGCGCGATGATCGCCGGTGCGTTGGCGCCGCTCGTCTGCACACTCGATCCGGCGCCGACCGTCACCGCGACCGTGCCGCCATTGCCGCTGCCCGGATGGTTGTTGGCGGCGTAATAACCCAGGTGCTCTTGCGACAAACCCGTGTCGCCCGCAATTCCGCCACCGCCGCCCACACTTTGCGCGAAGATACCGACCGCACCCTGCCCGCCGGTGTCGATGCTGCTCCCGCTGTTCGTGGTCACGGTCACGTCGCCGCCATTGCCGCGCATCGCAGCGGTATTCATGAAGCCGCCCGGACCGCCCGAAATTTCGCCACCGAGCACGATTCCGCCACCGCCGCCCACGCTTTGCGCGAGCACGCCGTACGAGTTGCGCCCTTGGGTCGTGATCGTGCCGCTGTTGCTGACGTTGGCCGCGCCGGCCGAGCCGTTGCTGCCGTCATCGCCGGTGCCGCCGAAGACGACGTTCAACTCGAACGTGCCGTTGTTCTTGATCGGGTCCGCGTTGGCGCCACCGCCCGCGTTGTCCTTGGCGTCCGTCGACGCCGCCTTCACGATGCCGCCGCCTCCGGCGATGCTTTGGGCGATGATCCCGCTCGCGTCGTGGCTTTCGGTGAGAATGCTCGCGCCCGCGTTATTGTCGACGGTGACCGTGCCGGCTAGGACCGTCGCGGCATCCTTGCTCTTGCCGATCTCATCGCCGCCGATGTTGATGCCCTTGTTGCTGACATTGAGCCCTTGCAGCGCGCCGTTGCGCCCGCCCGCGACGCCGCCCATCCCGCCGCCGCCGCCGATGCTCTGCGCCACGATGCCGTTCGCCATAGAGCCGATCGTGATGATGCTGGCGTTGGTGTCGTTGGTGACCGTCACGTTCGATCCACTGCCCGCCGCGCCGCCCGAGCCGCCCACCGCAACCGGTGCGCTGACGCTGTCCTGATCGACGCTAAGCGAGCCTGAGCTCGTCGCCGCGCCGCCCTTGCCGCCGCCGCCGCCGATCGATTGCGCGAGAATGCCGTCGGACATAATGCCGATCGTGCCGATGCTGCCGGTATTGCTGACCTGCACGATGCCGCCGTTGCCGGCCGCTCCGCCCGAGCCGCCGATCGCGATGTTGGTCTTGATCGACGTGGCGTTGGTGTCGTCGCCCGCGTCGCCCTGGTCTTCGCCGAGATTGCCGAGATCGCTGGCGTCGTCCGCCGGGCTTGAACCGAGACGGCCCGAGGTCACGGTGGCGGGAGAAGTATCGAGCAGTTGGCCGGCGAGCGCGCTCAACGCGGCAACGCTCGTGTATTGGCTGCCGATGCCGCCGTCTTTAAAAGCGTTGGCGAGCGCGTCGAGCGTTGGATTAGTGGCGCTGCTGCCGTTGCCGCCGTCGCCTGTGGACTTCTTGCTGCCGAGGCTCGTGGCCGCCTTGCCGCCCATACCGCCACCGCCGCCGATGCTCTGCGCGACGACCGCCGAGGCGTCCGCGCCGAACGTGACGATCGAGCCACTGTTGCTCACCTGCACCGAGGCCGTCGGATTGTTCGCCGCATCCACGACGGTCGCCGAACCGCCGGCCCCACCCGAGCCGCCGATGCTCACGGTCGCGCTGAAATCGCCTTTGCTCGTGCCCGCCGCGCCGCCCGCGCGCCCGCCACCGCCGCCCACGGCCTGCGCGATGATGCCTGACGCGCCGTCCCCGAGCGTGAGAAGCGCGCCGCTGTTGCTCGCTTGCACCAGGCCCAACGCGTTGCCGCCTTTTCCGCTATTGCCACCGATTGGAATGCTCGCCGAGATGTTCGTACCGTCGCCGGTGGCCTTCGCCTGCGCATCGCCGCTGCCGCCGTTGCCGCCGCCGCCACCGATCGACTGAGCCAGGATGCCATCCGCCGATTCACCCGTCGTGACGATCAGGCCGGTGTTGGCGGCATTCACCGCGTTGGCGTCGCCGCCCGATTTACCCTTGCCGCCGATCGCCACCGACGAATCAATGTTGAGTTCGCTGCCGGTCGTGCTTGACGTCGCCGACGAATCCCCGCCCGCACCGCCACCCCCGCCGATGCTCTGCGCGATCATGCCGATGCCGCCCGCGCCGCTCGTCGCGATCAGGCCCGCGTTCGTGATCTGCGCGGTGCTGCCGTCGCCGCCCGAGCCGCCCGAGCCGCCGATCGCGGCGGTCAACGAGAGCGACGGCGTGTCGTCGGGCGCATAGGTCTTGGATGTCGCAACCGATGCCGCGCCCAGCCCGCCCCCGCCGCCGATACTCTGCGCCACGATCCCGAAGCTATCCGATCCGCTGGTGCGAATCGTGCCCGTGTTGGTATCCGTCGATCCGTCAACAAACCCGACCCACGCCGCCGAGCCGCCCGCGGCGCCGTCACCGCCAACCGATTCCTGCGCGCCAAATACACCGTTGGTGTCGTTGCTGAATGCCGCGCCGCCCTTGCCGCCGCCGCCGCCGATCGACTGAAGTTCCATGCCCGACGCATGCTGTCCGCTCGTGACGATATTCCCGCTATTAGAAGCCTGCACGGTCCATCCGTTGCCTCCCGCGTTCCCGCTGCCGCCGATCACCAGATTGATTTCCGCGCCTTGCCCGCTCGTCGCGTCACCGCCGTTGCCACCGCCTCCGCCGATGCTCTGCGCCTGAATGCCCGACGACGACCGCCCACTCGTCGTGATGGTCTGGTTCGAATTGATCGTCACGCCGGCGCCGGAACCGGCGTAAGCGCCCGCGCCGCCAACCGCCATCCAGCCGCTGGAATCGCCGCCGTTGCCGCCGCCTCCGCCGATGCTCTGCGCGAGCACGCCAGGTGAATCAGTAGTGCTGGTCGTGATGCTGCCGCTGCCTACGACGAGCACGTTGCCCCCGTTGCCGCCGAACGCACCCTCGCCACCCGACGCGCCGAAGCCGCCGCCCTTGCCGCCGTTCGCGCCCGCCCCGCCGAGCGACTGCGCGAGAATGCCCGGCGAGTGCGCCGCGCCCGCCGTCGATAATGTGCCGTTGTTAGTCACAGTGACCGAACCTGCGTCGCCGCTATGCCCGGCGAGCCCGCCGTTGTCCACGCCGCCGCCCGCACCGCCCGCACCGCCGATCCCGCCGAGCGACTGCGCCCAGACCGCGGGCGTCATCGGGTTCGTTCCGGTGCCAGCCTGCGTCGCTACGCTGCCCGATTGGACTGTTACGACGACGTTTCCGCCCGGCGCGCCCGCGCCGCCCGTGCCGCCCTGACCGCCCGCCTGAACCGTGCCAGTCGAGCCGCCCGCGCCGCCGTTGCCGCCCGCGCTGACTGCCCAAATGCCCGCGCCCTGATCGCTCGGATAGGTACCGCCGACGCGCCCATTTGCAAATCCGACGATCGACGTGCCTGTTATGACCGTGACGTTCCCGCCCGGCGCGTCCGAATCCGCACCATCGACACCGAATTTGCTGAAGCTAGTTACGTGCGGATTACCAGTGCCCCCGTCGCCGCCGACGGACGCCGCATAAATGCCTGAGCCAAAGCCGATGACCGCGGCCGTGCTACCCGTCAACGGGTTGACCTGGTTCGGGTTCGCCATGTCTTGGACCGTCACGTCGCCCGCGCTGCCGCCGATCTGCGATGTGCCTTGCGTGCCGCCCGTGCTGGGCACACCGCCGCCGCCGCCCGCGCCACCCTGCGAAACGACGGATATTGCGGGCGCCTGTCCCGCCGCGCCGAGATTGGCCGGGCCGGCCATGATCGCCTGCACCTGCGCGCCCGATGTGATGGTGAGCGCCACGCTGCCGCCAGCGCCGGCCGTGCCGCCGTCGCCGCCGTTCAGATTGGTTAAGGGCACCAGCGTGCTATTTCCGCCGCTCGCGTCGCTGCCGTTTCCGCCCGTACCGCCGATACTCAGCATGCCAATCGCGGAAGGCTCCTTGCCTGCGTTTCCAACGCTCCAAAACACGGTCGGCGACGACTGGCTGAAGGTGGCCGACAGCGCAGGTGCGGAACCCGCCGCCGTGCCGGGATTGCCGCTATTGTCGGGACCGCTCTTCGGTCCGGGCGCGCCCGGAGATCCCGCGGCGCCGATGGTGCAGACATTCGCCGAAAGCCCGGCGCACGGGTTGCCGCTCGTCTGTGCGTGCGCGCCGAGCATCAAACCGCCCGCCGATGCGCCGAGGGCCAAGTGGATCAGTTGGACGAGACGGCAGCGCGCGAAGCGCGGCGTCCCATCGAACGCGGCGCGCGCGTCATGCGCCGGGCGTCGCGCGGTTGCGGCGCGAGCCGATAAGAAAGTGCTTCTATTGCTGACACGACACGAATGACGAACCGACATGGAATGATCCTTGGACCTATGAGTTGAAAGAGTTGCGTCGAACTTGGCTCGACATCGACATTCGTCTCGACGTGGCTGCTGGCGCGGGTGAACCGGCAAACCGAGTGAGTCGTCCATTTCACGGTCGATGTGGCGGCGTGCAGAGCCGCGATGCGATCCGTCAATGTGTGTGCCGAACATTCCCGCCAATTCGGCCTGGGAGAATTGTGTAAAATTTAGACTGCTATTCCATCCCCTTAACTGGGTATGTAACTGCGTCACTTCGGCAGTCGGAGACTTTAGTGCCCGAGTCCGCTCTGTCTGATGTCATTAATTTGATCTATGCCGCAGCGACCGGCGACGGGGCGGCATGGGACGATGTCGCCCCACGCTTGTGCATGCTCTTTGGCGCACAGCGGGTCAGTCTGGTGCTGCCGGAGGTACCAGGCAGGATTCACCCGGTTCTGGGCGGCGGCGACGAGCTCGCCGTCTCGTACGCCGCGTACTACCACCGGATCGATCCGTATCGCCAGTCGGCCGAACAACACTTTCGCGACGCCAGATTGCCTCGTATCAATGTGGTGGTGGACGAAGAAATCGTCCCGTACAGCACGCTGAACAAGTCCGAGTACTTCGCCGATTACGCGCAACCAGCCGGATTTCGTTATCTGCTGGGAGGCTTGTCGGGCGCGGAGTCGTTCGCTCCCATAGGCTTTTCGCGCGATGCTCGGAGCGGACCTTTCAGCGACGCCGACAAGCGCCGCTTGCTGACACTATTGCCCCATCTGCAGCGCGCGCTTCAACTGGAAAAGCGGCTCGCGATCGCTGACCGGACGCACCTCGGTTCCGGCGCGCTGGATGCACTCGCGATCGCTGTCGTGCTCGTGGACCGTTCTATGCGAATCCTGCATGCGAACGCCGCAGCGAGCAGATTGATGGACGGCAGTCGATGCGGCCTCGCGATGCTCGGATCGGGTCCATACCCTGGTGTGGGCGACATCCGTCTGCTTGCGCGCCACCCGGAGGATCAATCGACGCTGGTCAAACTCGTCGCCGACGCCACCGCCGGCGGCTCGGGCGGGGCATTCAGATTGCGGACCACGCGCGACGAACCGGCCCAAAACGCACAACTGGCGGTGCTCGTGTCTCCTGCCTTGGGTCACCTGCGTTCCCACGCGACGGACCGCTACGGCGTCGCTCCCGGCGCGGCGATGCTGGTCATTCGCCAGTTGAATCGCGCGTGGCTACCTCCGCCCAGTCTGATGAGCGAACTTTACGGCCTGACCAAAGCAGAAGCGGAAGTTGCTTTGCGCTTTAGCGGCGGTGCGACCGCCGAAGACGTGGCGCGACACAGACGAGTCTCCCTGGATACAGTCCGCACGCAGGTAAAGACCATTCTGCGCAAGACGAATGCGGTGAGCCTGCGCGATCTTGAGCGCATCATTGCGATCAGCTCGGCCATTCTGCCTGCGGCGTCGTAAGCTGTTCATGGTGGACCGCGTATTTTCATCGCCGCTCGGTATTTTCCCGACAAGGTCATGGACAGCCACCAATGAACGACAGTCCGCAGCGCTCCCCGGATCAAGGCGATGCATCACGACCGGTCTCGCCTTCGCTCTCTGCACTCGGCCGCTGGCTGGAGCGAATCGACCCTGGTACGCACCGTCGCATCAAGGGGCTTCGGCTCGTCACGGCGTACGGCATCGCGGCCGCACTGGGAGCATTGCAAGATCTCGCTCATCACGTGCCGGGCAGCATCCCGCTCAGCTACCTCGCTGGGAGCTTCGCGCTGTGGGCAAGCGTGTCGGAGGGCAAATCGACGCGAGCCGAGTCAGGCCGCGATCTCACGTTACTGAGCTTTTCTGCGAGCTTAGGTGCGCTTCTGTTCGTGTTCCTGTCCGAGCCGCTGCGCTTGGCCGGTCGAGCGGGTCCGGAAATGGTTCTGGTGACGGGCGCGTTTCTGGTCGGTTATCTCAAGCGATTCGGCGTCTTGGGTGCGGGCATCGGATCGCAGATTTATATCGGCGAGTTGCTCGCTTACGGCGCTCATTTGACTACGGACGACGTGCTGGCGATCGCAATCGCCGCACTGCTCGCTACGCTGGCGTCGGTCGTGCCGCGCATGCTGAGCGGACCCGCGGAGCGGCCTGTCACGCCAGCAGTGCTCGCTGCCGGGCCGCAAGTTGTTCCGGGCAGATACTCGCCAGAGTTATTCATGGGATTGCAGGCGGCCATCGGCGCGTTGGTCATTTCTGGTCGGGCTTGAGGAGTCCGCCTGGGCGATCACCGCGTGCACCTACGTCTTCGCCGGTTCGGCGACCGGGACGGTAGAACGTGTTCGTCGCCGGATAATCGGCACGCTGATTGGTGTTCCGCTAGGCATTGCTTGTCTGCCGGTCGCCGAGCACACGCCGCTACTGGTCTGGGCTGCAGCCGCAATCGCCATGGTCATTTATTTGATGGCGTTGCCGGAGCGCTACGACGTTGCCTGTGCGGCGTTCGCTTTCACGTTGATCGTGACGCTCGCCGCTAGCGGGGTGCAATCATACGCGCTCCTTGCTGCACGCGCCTGGGAGACGCTGCTCGGTGGCGCACTTGGCATAGTCGCCGCAATGGTCGTTTTCCCGATACGCACTCCAAGGTCCGGGAAATAAGAGCTCTAGAAGGCTCTAGAAGGCTATGGTGCCTTCACGACCTTTTGAATCTCGGCGCCGAGGAGAAGCTGACCGAGCGGCTAATTCTGGTTTCGATTGAGGCCGTTTTTTTACACGTTAGCCTACGCATTGCTTGCGCTCGAAAAAGAAGATTTACGCCGCCAAGTCGCGACACTTCAGGGCGAATATTTGGAGAAGCACGCCGGTGTTGTGGGACCGGACACTGACGTTCCACGCAACTCGCCACAACTATCCAACGGCTTGGCAACCTGGAAATTTTTGTCGTGATGATTCGGTACCGGGTCCTTTAGCTTGTCCGATTTGGACACGCTAAAAGCCGTCTCTCTGAAGATCGACAAATCCTTCGTATCCGCGATAGGCAGTGACGCCGTGACCGGGTCGGTCATCGACCACATCATTGTTGGCTACATTGTCATGCGCCTTGGTCCGTGCCATGTCGAGATTCTCATCGAGTTAGGATCGCAAGCCTTCAAACAGTGCGTGCAGTTCCAGATGCTCGCCTGTTCCGATTAACGGTGATGTGGCGACGCATCATAGGTCAACTGCTTTGTTGCACTCAGCGCAATTAGAGCGGTAAGCGCGTAATCCGTGACCAGTCAGGTAATGGATCAAGATCGGGCCGCATCGTGACGCTTTCCTGTTCGTTGGGGTCCGTTCGGGCGATCACCGCGATGCAAGGCTCATCCGCGCTCGCGTTGTACGGGACATGCGGCACCCCTGCGGGGATATAGAAGAAATCTCCGGCCCGAACCACCGCATGGTGCTCCATGCGTTCGCCATACCAGCAACCCGAGACGCCGCTCAGCTGATAGATGGCCGTCTCATGTTCCGCATGGAGATGCGCCTTGGCGCGGGCACCTGGTGGAATTGCTGCGAGCTGAAGATGCATATTCTCCGATCCCACATTTTCAGCTGAGATACCGACAGCATAGGTCAGCCCTTGCTTCCCCTCGAACTGTGGACCAGCTTGCACGAGTTGGCAGGTAGCGGTGTTTGGCTTGTGTGTGCTGATGTTCATCGCTTCTCCAGGCAATGAGCGCCGACGTCGGCAAATTGCGAGCTTACGAAGGCAGATTAAACCGCGCGCTGTTCGAAACAGTCATCCATTTGTGGGTCATGTACCGTGTGTCCCGGATATCGGATAGTGCGCTGCGATCAAAGCAGATAATCACTTCAATTTTGCCCGCCGCCCGTCGGCCGCCTGTATCTCGCCTAGAACGTCGAGCGGGTCTACAAGGGGGCCGGGATATCTGGGTGACAGCCGCGCGGCTGGACATCCTGGCGGCATTGCCACCTAAGGCACAGCTGAACGTTGAAAGCAGCTCCTTTAGGTCCGAGGAGCGGCCTTGTTGTCCGCGCGGTTTTCTGTTGAGTATAGGCGGTACGGGCAAATAGCCAGCTTTCAGTGATGATCAAAGAGCGCGATTTTGTTGGCCTTGATCATGGATCTGACTTTCGACATGAATCGAGCGTGCGGGTCCTTCTTGCACTCTTCCATCACCGTTTCTCCCACCGGATGAGCCGTGTCCACCACCATGGTGTCCGTTTCCTTCACACCGAGCTTATCGACCCCAGCGACCCAGTAGACCAATGCGGGTCGATAAACCTCGTCAACGGCCACGAAATCGGCGCAACTCATCTTCGCAGGACTCAACGGCTTCTCTTGTGCGCTGGCCGCATGAGCGACGAAAAAACACCCGGCGATTGCGAGAACTTTCAAATATTTCATAAGAATTCCAAATATCAATAAATTGAGTTTAAAAACACGGTCGAATACGACATTGATAGCGGATATTGACAGCGTGAAATTCGCCGGCGATCCGTCATTCATGTGAATCGTATAGACGTAGAGTTAGCTGCGAATTAACTCGGGTAAAAGCCACCACTTAGGATTAGCGAACCGTTTGGTGAGGGAGCTAATTATTCCCTCATTTTCCGGTCTCACAATGCGTCACATCGAAGCTCGACTACCGCCTCGAGTCGTGTATCACGCAAAGGAAAAGATCATGGAAAACATCAGCGCAACAGCATGCCGGCCCTACATTGACGTCCTGCTCGAACGACTCAAACAACGATCCAATAGCGCGGTGTTGCGCTATCTGGATGATGACGTAACGGGCAACGCCCTCAGACGCTCCATCTTTCGCCATGCACGGGCGCTGACGGCCCTGGGGATTGGCCGGGGTAGCCTGGTCGCACTGCTCTCACCGAATTGCCCAGATGGTCTCGCGATTCGCTACGCGGCAAACCTCCTTGGCGCGGCAACGATCTTCCTGCCTAAGCTTGCGAATGCCAACAGGATGTCCACCTTGTTGACCCGCCTTCAACCCACGCTCCTTGTCGTTTTTCGGGAAACGGTTCGCTTCATTCCCGATGCGTTCGACGGACGCCTGGCCTTCGTCGGCATTGGCCCCGCATCGTCACGTCTCGACAAGCTCGCGCAAGCGCAGTCGGAATTGCCGTTGCGCGGACAAATCAGACCCGATGATCTCGCCGTAGTCGTCTCATCGGGCGGCACGACAGGCGTGCCAAAATGCAGCCGACGGTCCTTCTCCACCTACTCGACGATGGTCGGCACTGCGGACGACGAGAAGCGACGTCAGCTCATCAATGGTCCGCTTGCCTATCTGTCGCAAGTGCTTGTCGACGCCACGTTGATTGGCGGAGGGACGGTCGTGCTGAAGCCGCACTACGATCCCGCGGAAACGCTCGCAACGATTCAATCGGAACGTATCACCGACATGCTTCTGGTCGAGCCTCAATTGTTCGAAACCATGAATCACCCGGACGTCGGCCGATGCAACTTGTCGTCGCTGCGTTCTATCGTCCACGTTGGTGGCTCGGCGCCTGCGGTGCTGCGTCAACGGGCTGCCCTGCGCCTGGGTTCGGTGCTGACCCACGCGTACGGCGCCAGCGAAATGGGTCTCGTCAGTGTTCTGCCGCGATCCTCTTACGAGGATCGCGGCCGGCTCACTTGCGCGGGCCGCATCCGAGCTGGCGTCGAGGTCCGCGTGCGTCGCGCCGATAGGACTATTGCCCGTGCAGGAGAGTGCGGAAACATCGAGGTCAGGTCCGCCGCCGTGGCAGACGGTTATTACCACCAGACGCTCGAGGAGGCGCAAAAGTTTCGGGACGGCTGGTGCCTGACGGGCGACACCGGCTTTATCGACGAGGCAGGCTATCTGTACATACTCGGCCGCGCGGCCGACGTCGCGCAAATCGATGGCGTGGCGATTGGCCCAACCCAGATCGAGGATGTCCTGTGCCGCGTGCCGGACCTTCGTTATGCCGTGGTGTTGGCCGCCGACAACGACGCCGCCAAATATGGCTGGAACGCGCTGGTCGAGCCGTGGGTCGCCGGTCCGGACGTTGCGCTCTGCATGCGCAAGCTCAAGATCGCGTTCGGCGCCCGCGTTGCAAACCGGATTCGTATTGTCGTAACAGACCGCGTGCCCCTCACTGAACAGGGGAAAGCAGACCGCACCGCGATCGAAGCGATCGTGAAAGATGATCTGCGTTCGCGTCTCGACACGCTCCCCTCCATTTTCCGCGCACCGGTCCTGGCTATTCATTGAGAAGTCGAGAGTGCGTCACTCATTCTCGCGAGACTTTTGGCTCTGGCGCTGGTGACGCTCACCCCTCCGCCGGATCTGATTGATGTCAAAGGACAGCCATCCGAAAAAATGGCACTATTTCGCCAGCTACTCTCTGGAGGTCTCAGGTCATGAGCGAAGAAACGCAAGTGGATTCATCACGGCTGCCGACAAGCCCCGTTGTCATCCGCGACATGGGCAGTTTCCATGTGGGCGGAGAGATGTTGAGCCTTCAGGGAATGCCGTTCCGTGAGCGGGTCAGTACCCGTCAGGGGGCGGTCCATCCGGTCGATCAGAACGGCGAGATTATCGCCGGCCAGATGTATGTCCAGTACGTCAAACTCGAACGCCCGACCAGCGAATGGCCCCTGCTGCTATGGCACGGGGGCGGCATGAGCGGCGTCAACTGGGAAACTACGCCCGATGGCCGCCCAGGCTGGCAGATGTTCTTCCTGCGGGCGGGATTCGACGTTTATGTCTCGGATGCGGTCGAGCGAGGCCGCGCCTCGTGGGCGCCCTATCCGGAGGTCTATGCGGAGGCGCCGTACTTCCGAACTGCACGCGAGGCATGGGAAGAGACCTTCCGGTTCGGGCCTGTTGGATCATGGCATCGCGACCCGGGAGCGAGACGCCCTTACCCGGGCGTGCGCTTCCCGGTTGAGTTCATGGAAACCTTCATGAACCAGTTCGTTCCCCGCTGGTCGACCAACAACGAGCGCACGCAACGCGCCTACGACGCCCTTGTCGGCAAGCTCGACGCCAGCATCATTCTCACGCACAGCCAGGGCGGCAACTTCGGACTGACCGCGGCGCTGCATGCGCCGAAACGCGTCAAGGCGGTCATCTCGCTTGAGCCATCGGGCGCGCCTTCTGTCGACCAGAACGATACAGCCGCGCTCAGGCACGTCCCTCATCTTTTTGTTTGGGGCGACTTTCTCGATCAGCACTCATTCTGGGTTGACTCGATGCCGAAAGTGCGTCGCTGGTACGACGCGCTGGTGGCCGCGGGCGCAGACGTTGAGTGGATCGATTTACCCGCGCGCGGCATCACGGGCAATTCCCACGCGCTGATGGCCGACGACAACAGCGACTCCATCGCGATGATCGTGCACGACTGGTTGCGCAAGCGGGGTCTGGCGATCTAACCGGAGATCATTACCCGGTGGATGCGTCTGTGTCCCGATCCTCGGTTGCTCGTTGATTGCTTCCGGCGTTTGTCCGGTTGCCGCGCGTCCGGCCGTAACGCGTGCCGAACGTTTCCGCACATTCGGCGTGCGGAAACTATTCACGCTCTCGACCGCAATTTCGACCGATAAAAAAATCTTAATGCGCCACTGTCCAGCCGACTCCGCGCACATTGCGGATCAGGGACGGCCCGAACTTCTTGCGCATCGAATGGATCAGCACGTCAACGGCGTTGCTGTCCACCTCTTTGCCCCACCCGTATAGCCTGTCCTCCAGCTGGTCGCGAGACAGGATCATGCCGGGCCTTTCCAGCAACGCGTGCATCAGCGCGAATTCGCGTACGGAGAGCGACGACGCTACGCCGTTGCAGCACAACATGCGCTTGTTGAGATCGAGATTGAGCGACTTCCCACCGATCCGCGAGGTCGCGTAGCCCGCCTTTCGCCGCAAGACCGCCCGTATGCGGGCAAGCAGTTCGCGGACTTCGAATGGCTTGCGAACGCAATCGTCGGCGCCGACGTCAAGGCTGTGCACACGGGTATCGAGATCGTCCAGTGCGGTGAGCATCAGGACAGGGACGTCGTTGCCCGAGGCACGCAACGCGCGCAGCAGATCGATACCGCCTGCGCCCGAGGTACCGAGATCAAGCAAGACGACAGCGTAATAGGCGGTGTTGATGGCCGTGCTACCGGCGTGGCCGTCGCGCACCCAGTCGACACTGCAATCCGCATCGTTTAATGCGCGAAGCAGGCTTCGGCCGATCTGCACATCCTCTTCAACTAGTAAAACTCGCATGATGTCCTATTCGTTTTGGATAGCGTTCGGGAAACTTCAGCCGCACGCTATTGAACATACAAATCCCCCTGTTGATTCGCGAAACTACTGTGCTGGGCTTAGATCACCGGAATTCACGTTTTTGAACCGTCGTGCGCAGCCTCGCGCATGGTTTTGCCCTGGATCGAATCACGACAAGTGGTCGTCTTGATACTACGGGGCGCAGTGTGCGGGATTTTTCGGAATGGCGAAAATACCGACTATCGATGCCAATATAAGCAGCGCCTATAGCTCACGGATTTGCCCACCTACAGCCGGCCCGAGCGGCAAGGCAATGTCTGGCTCAACCCTCCCTGAAGGCTTTACAGTCGGCCGCGAAAGAGGAATGCGGTGGTCGGTCCGACCGTGGCCGGACTCGACATTCGACGCCCGCGTACTCCGGGATTTTTATCCGCAGGCGATGTTTCGACGTCCTGTCTGCACGTCTGACGCTTCACTTGCGGACCGCGCCAAGGGGGGTCCCAAAAACTCGACTCCCCATTTATCCCCAAATTTCTGCAATGTCTCGGGAGCGGGAATGCCGTTCTTCATAGTGTTTCCGAGTTCGGTAAAGAACGCGGCCGCATCAAGCCCCGGCATGATCAGGATCAACATCTGCGAAGGCTCGGCGTCGATGTTGCTGAAACGGTGCGTGCTGCCTGCCTTTGCGACGACGGTCATTCCTGCTTCCGCGACGGTTCGCTTTCCATCGACTTCGAAAAGATAGCGCCCCTTCACGATGTGAAAGACCTCGGTCTCCCGCTCATGTCTGTGCATGGGCGGCCCATAACCCGGAGCGTCCGTTGTCTCAATGAGGGTCGCTCGTCCTTGCGTCGCGGCCGGAGCAATGCGCACTAAAAGATTCACCCCGATAGCGGGAATGACAATGTCGTTTTCCGCTGTCTCCGTGTAAAGAAGTTCGGTATGCATGTGTTTACCTCATGAATGGTGGGCAGCGTGAGCATGGACACACACACGCTTGCAGTTATTGCCGTCAGGCGAACGATGGGGCGTCGAAACCTTAGAAGTCCCGGCCTTCATCCGATCTCAGGATGAACCCGCAGACTTAGCCAAAAATGATTGCGGCATGGTCGACACATCGGGCGAGATTGGTCTACTCGCGCCCTCGGACGTTCACTACCGCGAGCAGCTTGGCCTGCTGGACACGACGACCTTCTGCTATCAAACCGACACGTCGCGGATGCACCGGGAAGTCTGTTTCACGCACGAAATAGCGCTTGAGCAGTTCCCAATATCCGCCCTGGATCAAGAAGCCACCATTGCGTGCCGCATAACCGTCACGCCGAATCCGATACGCATGAGGCAAGTGATACCAAGGCAGATGCGGCAGATCGTGATGCACGAGATGGTAGTTATTGTTCAGATACAGAAGCCGCATCAGCAGCCCTGCTTCGTTGATGACCGTGCGGTGCTTGGGATCGCGAGCCGCGCGATGCTCGTACAGCGATCGAATCATCGCCAGAGAAAGCGCAGGCCATGTCACCCCCAGCAGGTAATACCACCACGGTATGCCCGCATAGAACTGCAGCCACGCAAGCAACACCGTGACGCCGCGTGGATGACCCACGTTAACGCATAACGACTGTCACCGCGGCGCCATTCATTGAACGCTTGCGCGAGCAATGTCACGACACCAAGCGGCGGACCGACAATCAACCGGCCAACGAAACTCTTGCGCATACGCCATAGGGCGCGGCGCCATGCCTTTGCGTTCATCCATTGTTCGCGCAGCACGTAGTTGCTCTCCGGATCAATGTTCGGCTCGGTAAGGCTGTCATCGCGATGATGCGCGATGTGAGTGTCGCGATAGATCGCGTACGGATACCAGATCGCAAGCGGGACACTGCCGAGCAGTTTGTTGATGCGCGAGGAACGCGTCGGATGACCGTGAAGCAGTTCGTGCTGAAGCGACATGTGCCATGCGCACACCACGATGAGCAACGGCGTCGCGGCCACTATCGATAGCACCCGGGTTTGCACGCACCACGCGACGGCGAGCCAGCCACCATGAATCAGCGCGATCAACAGCCACGTGGGCCATTCGGTACGCGCTGTGAACGTTGTTTGCAGCGATGCGATTTCCGACGCATGCGCTTCGTCTAAGTACTCGACCATTCTCTTCTCTTCTCAAGCCCGGCTGTTGATCACGGACGCAATCTAGGCTGCGAATATGAGGTGTGAATGAGGCCAGTTCAGTTGGAGAGAAGATAATTCGACGCTAATTATTCACGTGGATTATTTAGTCTGTGCGGGCAAGCGTGTAGTCACCCAGAGTCGATTCAGGCAACTCCCCGCCCTCATTCTTTGCTAGTTCCGTGCCCGTACGATGAAGTCGTTCGATAGAGCGGTCGTTAATCGCGGCGCGAAATGTAATCCGATCGGAGGGAGGTAAGCATGTCACCAGCAGCAATCATCCACGGCGCGCCCATCTGGGTCTGGGTGCTACTTGTCGTCCTGTTATTTCGTGGGTTAAAGGCGCTCAATAGCGGCACGGCGCCGCTCTCGAGGCTCGCCATCACGCCGCTCATCGTAGCGGGCCTGGGCATGGCTCATCTGGCTTCGAATCCACTAGCGGGATGGTTCGCAGTCGTTGCATGGATGATAGGCGCGATCGTTGGCATTGCGGGCGGCATTGCCATCGCGAGCCGGACTCGCTTCATAGTCGATCCGATTCGCAATACCGTGATGCTGCCGGGTTCCTCTGTGCCGTTACTGCTGATGCTTGCCATCTTCGCCACTAAATTCTGGCTCGGGTTCGAAATGGCTACGCTAACCAATGCATCGTCGCTCGGGATGGTCGTGTTGATCGGCGCTGCGGTGTCCGGAGTCGTCGCAGGCATGCTCGGCGGACGCTTTATTACCTACTGGCGAGCGATGACCGCGCGACGGGTGACGCAGCCGAATTCGCAAAGTGCTTAGGTGTGTCGTGTCACTCGTGTTACCCGCGCGCTGCAGGCCATCGTTGATCGTCGTTAATCCGTCGGAATGATCATCCGCTCCAGCATGGATTGCTTTTGCGTGCGGAAACCATCACGCTCACTGGGCGACGCCGATATGACCGGTTTCTCCACGGTGATCTTGATCGCGTTGCAGTTGTCGACGAAATAAGTGCCAACAACCGAGGTCAACTCGAAGCCGAGTGCATCCGCCACATTGCGTGTGCAAAAGCAGTTCGAGCGCAGCGCCGCTTCATACGCGTCCTTGGAGACGAACAGCACGTCGAATGTCAGCCGGTTGATGCCGGCGTCCTTGCTTCGGATCACACGGGCAATGTCGACCAGACGCCGGCTTCTCGGTGGTGTTCCCAGCGGTGGGTCAGGCGGGACGTCCTCGATCAGCGAGAGCGTCCTGTCGTCGAGATTCTGAGCGCCGGCCGGTTCGCCTACATCGAAATAGTCCGCTCGCGCCTCGCCCGTCTTGTTCCATTCGCGGCCGTTCGCACGGTAATAATGGATAGGAAACATCCGGTTGCGAATGACATCCTCGTTCTGAAGAAGATGATAGAGCGTCCATTTATACGCATTGGTCGCATCGGTTGTATCGATTGTATCGGGGCCGGGTAACGACCACGCGGCTGCCGACTCGACGCGACGCGCGCCCTCGAGCTTGATGCTCAACGGCCACGGCTTGCCGACGCGATAAAAGCGACTCTTGCGAATGCCGGCCGCGCGGGTATCGACAGCGAAGTACTCCGTTCTGGCCATCGCGAGCACGCCTTCAGGATAAAACTGCAACTGCGGATGAGCTTGCCCATGAAGCGTATGCGCGGCGATGGAGTCCGGCGTACAGCGGCGACTCTCGTCAGGGGAGATAAAAACCGCGCTGCCGTCGTCGTAGAGCTCCGCCACGAGAAAGTCGGATGAGGAGCCGGGATCGCATGCGAGCGCGCCGCCCGCGAGCACGTACCCAACGTGATACGCAAGCCCCGGCGCGATACCGCGGCGGAGCATGCCGGCGGCAAAGAGCGCCACGTCACCGGAACGGCACGTGAAAATATACTTCGCATTGCTATTCAGTGCAGAAAGTACCGGATGGATTCCCATCTGGCCGACAATCGTACTGTCGCGCAGCGACGCTTCGTCGAGTGCGGGTTCCACGCCGACCGGGCGCAATAACCCGGCGCGCAGTTCGTCGATCACAATCGCCGGATCGAGTTTGGATTGGATCACGGCTACTTTTGTATCGTGCACGTCGAGTTCTTCGAATACTTCGCGGGCGACCTCGAGCATCCAGTCGAGATTGCGATCGCCGCCTGCGATCCCACAGTTACCGAGAATCATCGGACCTTCAATACGTTCCGCGGCAGCGACCATGTTGCGAAGCGTGTTCTTGACAGCATGACGCTCGACGTATTGGCCGCCACTACCGGGATAATACGGTCCGGCATCGGTCGATCCCCCGGGGGAAATCACCGCATCAACACGCCCAACCAGCGCCTTTTTCAGCGATTCAAGTGGAGATTCGCAGCCCAATGCGCCGCCCGCGGAGACCACCCGATAGATTAGTTTCGCCATATCAACTTCCCCACTCGCATCGGACGACACCATATCGTCTTCGAGATGCCGGGGGGAGAGTCTGCGCGCGTTTTGAGAACAGGACCAATACTGTCTTGCGATGCCCGTATAAGCCGACACTTATAGCTTGCGACGGGTCATCCCCCTGGCGGTTCGATCCCGGGTGCCGGGTGCTCGGACAGGTGCTGTTTTACAAAGCCGGCAATGAAGTCGCGCACGGCTTCCCCGGCGGCAGAAAGCGGCGTCTCGGCTGAAGAAATGATGCTGGCCGTCAGCGAAATGGGGGGGTCGATCGCTTGCGCGGTAATAGTGCCGGGCAACTCGTCCGTGCCGCCAAGGGGCAAGATGGTATCTCCGACACCGGCCTGAGCGGCGGCGAGCATGTCGGTACTGACGTCGGCCTCGGCCGCGATATGCGGCTCAATTCCGGCTGCCACGAACAGACGGTCGAGTACAAGCCGCACGATATTCGGCTGATGCGGCAGCACGAGTGGAAGGCCCGCGAGTTCCTCGAATTTGATCGATCCAGGACTAAGCGAGCCGTTTGCACGCCGCAGAAGAAAGAGTCGTCGCTCGAATAGCGGCACACTGACACAACCGCCATACGGCTCGCTTTCGAAGAGCACAGCCAGGTCGAGCGCCTGTTCACGAATGCGTGCGGCCAGTTGAATGCTGCCCGCTGAAGAAAGCTTAAGCCGCACCTTTGGCAACGCGGTTCGGCATGCCGCCATGATTGGCCCTGCGAGCTGCGACGCCAGGGGAAACGCCATGCCGATGGAAACGCTACCCTCAACTTCTTCGCCGTGTCCACGAACGACGTCGGGCAAGCGCTCGACCCGCCGCAGGATCGCACTCGCCTCCACGTAAAGCCGCTCGCCTGCAGCCGTGGCGTTCACGCCTCGCGCGCTCCGTTGCAACAGCGTGACGCCGAGCCGATCTTCGAGATCGGCCATCTGCTGGCTCAACGCAGGTTGGGCTACGTGGGCGACCTGTGCCGCGCGCGTGAAACTACCGGCATCGACGATTGTCACGAAATAACGCAACTGTCGGAGTTTCATGTAGCAACACCTCGCTGGAATGTCCAACACAGAGGCATACGCGCATGACGCGTGGTGTTCCGCCTGGCGTGGAAACCGCGCCGGTTCGCGCCAGATAATGTGCTCATCGGCTATGGGCCGCAGATCCGCACAAAAGCGAGACGGTAGGCGCTCAATGAGTCTACTGCGTTGCCGCTTGGCGCACAATCCGCGCAATTTAACGCTGGCGGGGAGATCGGAAAGCGTGGAAGCGGTTGATGCCCGACCCGGCCGGTTCAGCTGCTCGGCTACGCCCGGCTTCGTGCGCGCTGCATGAGCCGGCACCTCCAACTCGAAACCTAATGATATGTTGTTGCATGTCGAGCACTTGCCTTATTGTTCACGAATGCGATGAGCGCCTGCTTTATGGAGGACAGATACGTAGCAATATCAGGATTAACCACGGAAAGTCCGGATACCGATATCAGGACCGGACTCAGCATGTCGGTGTTCACTAAAATGCCGGCGTTTTAAATCATGCGTAACTTCCAGCTAAGTTTGGGTCCTTATCCTTGCCTGATTCGTCAGCGGTCTCATTGACGCATACGTTCGAACCCGTCGGACTTGACGCCACGCAAAGAGATTTTGTATGTCAGATCTTGCCACCACAACGCTCGACTCAAAGCCCGGGCGACGCTCATTCCGGGCAGCCATCGCGGGCGCCATCGGCAACGCAATGGAGTGGTACGACTTTACCGTTTATGGTTTCTTTGCGGCCACCATCGGCAGCTTGTTCTTTCCCTCTCAAAGTCATCTAGGGTCATTGCTGGCGTCGTTCGCTGCTTTCGCGGTCGGCTTCGTCGTGCGACCGTTTGGGGCGCTCGTATTCGGCCATATCGGCGACAAATTCGGGCGTCGCGTCGCGCTGTGGACCTCAGTCGTCTGTATGGCCGTCCCCACATTCATGATGGGTCTGCTGCCGACCTATGCGCAAGTCGGTGTGCTTGCGCCCATTTTGCTCGTCCTGTTGCGGTTACTCCAAGGGCTTGCCGTCGCTGGAGAGATGGGCACGTCCGTGACGTTTCTCGTCGAGCAAGCAGGTCAAAAGCGGCGCGGCCTGGTCGGGAGCGCCGCGATGGTGAGCGCGGCACTCGGAACGCTGGCCGGTTCTGCACTCGGTGCGGTGCTGACAACGCTGTTGAGCGCTGAAGCGATCAACACCTGGGGCTGGCGCGTTCCATTCCTGATCGGGATCGTGATCAGCGGGGTTGCCTTGTATCTGAGACGGACGCTTCCTGGCAGCGAAGTACCCGCGAAGCGAGCGGGTTCCCCGTGGCGCGAATCATTGAGGACACAATGGCGCCCGATGCTGCTTCTCGTCGCCATGAACGCAGTCGGTTCGGTAGGTTTCTATCTGTGTTTTGTCTTCGTGACGACGTACCTTCGACAGACTGAGCATATGGCGGCATCCACCGCGCTCGACATCAACACATTGGCCGTCTTCATCCAGATGGGAACGTTTCCGCTCGCCGCGGCGCTCTCTGACAGGATCGGCAGGCGACCGGTTCTACTGACCGCAGCGGGAAGTCTGCTCATCCTCGGGCTGCCGCTCTTTTGGCTGATGCATCATCCTGATCCGATGCTCGCGGTCGCGGGTCAATGTGTGCTGGCGGCATTGATCGGTTGCTTCATCGGCGTCGCGCCGACGTACATGGCGGAAATGCTGCCAGGAAACTTGCGATGCACGACTGTGTCGCTCGCCTATAACGTCGGTTTTGGCGTGCTGGGTGGGCTGACGCCGCTGACGGCCCTGTGGTTCATGCATCTTGACGCCAATGCGCTTTCGCCCGCCTATCTGCTCATGGCTGCTGCAGCTATCTCGCTGGTTTCTGTGTTGCGCTTGCCAGAGACTTCCGGGTCGCGGCTTTCGGGCGTGTATCGAAGCCGCGGTGCAGATGAGTTGTCGAGTGGTTGATGGGAGACAACTGCATTGTCGAATTATCGTCAGTGAGACCGCACGACGCAGATGTGACGAAACTCATCTGACTTGCTCCATCGCCACTATGATCAATCTTCGGCTTCCGGCTTCCAATCTCAACGGAATCTTGAGCCTCCTTGGTATTTCAGCTAATTACTCATTTTGATCGAGAGATCATTGTTCTGTGCGGGCGTCGGCACCTTCACTAAAAGCCAAGTCTGCGCGCTCTGGTTGAGATGTTGGCCGAGCGGGGACTGTCGACGGCACATACCGCGAGCATGCGTTGGGTAAAGTGCTTTATGCCGGAGTTCGTCATGTACTGGAATCGGTTTGGTATACCCACAGACCAGTCATGGCGTGTTGACGAGACCTATCTGAAGATTCGTGGCAAGTGGGTTTATCTGTACCGGCGGTAGATCGGACCGGCCAGACGGTGGACTTCATCGTCAGACCAAAGCGAGACGTGGCTGCGGCTAAAGCCTTTTTCAGCGAGCCCATCAAGCATTAAGACCCGCCACCGAAGACGATCACACTTGATGGGTATGCTGCCACGCTCCGAGCGGTGCGTGAGATGAAGGCCGATGGCCTGCTGCCTGAGGAAACAAATGTCCAGACCTTGAAGTACCTGAACAACTTGATTGAACAGGGCCATTGAAACATCAAGTCCAGAACAAACGTGATGCTCGGCTTCAAACGGTTCAGGAATGCCCCGACGACGATTTCAGGCGTCGAGTTGATGCACCGCTTGCGCAAAAGGCAATTCGCCTTTGCGCTCTCGGGCTCAAGGACACCGCAGCGCCCTCTGTCTGGAATGCTGTCCCGTTCAATCAATAAGGTATCTATACGTATACGAAGGGCGGGCTCAAAATTGAAGCGCAACACCAAAGCGTATAAGGTGTTGTAATGCATAAAGCAAATCAGTACGAGCAGTTGCAAGCTGAGGAACGTTTGGAGATTGCGAGCCTACGTCAACGGGGTTCTAGTATTCGGGCCATGGCCCGAATACTCGGGCGCTCGGCCTCTACCCTTAGCCGCGAACTCAGGCGCAATAGTTCTGTGCTTGGTTATGTCCCAGCAGCGGCGCACGCACTCAGTTCGGCCCGACGATCCAACAGTGCGGTCGCGCCCAAACTCGGGCCTCACAGCGCTTGCTGGAGGGTCGTCCTCACGCTGCTGGAGTGGCGTTGGTCGCCTCAGCAAATCTCTGGAGTCCTCAAGCGTATGTTCCCAAACGATCCGACTTTGCAGGTCTCGCACGAAACGATTTACACCACTATCTACGCCCACCCAGGCGGCGAACTACGGCGTCAACTCATTGCTTGTTTGCGTCGTGCTCATCGCGCCCGTATGTCGCGGACACGGGGTAGTGATCGCCGCTGGCAAATTCCAAATATGGTCAGCATTCACGTGCGCCCACCTGAAATAGAGGATCGCGTGATGCCCGGGCACTGGGAGGGCGACTTCATTAAAGGCGAAGGCAATCGCTCTTCAGTGGGCGTGTTGGTGGAGAGAACCAGCCGTCTAGTGCTGCTGGCTAAGATGGACGATGCCACAGCCGAATCTGCACTGGCTGGCTTCTCCGCCAAGCTCAACTCGATCCCCGAGCACTTGCGTCACAGCTTCACTTACGACCAGGGGCGTGAACTCTCACGGCATCAAGAACTTGCCGCTCAAACAGGCGTGAATGTCTATTTTTGCGATCCACACAGCCCGTGGCAGCGAGGAACTTGTGAAAATACCAACGGCCTGTTGCGCGAGTACTTGCCCAAAGGCACCGACCTTTCCGTCCATAGTCAGGCCGACCTCGACGTCATTGCAGACAGCTTGAACAACCGCCCTCGTGCTACGCATGCGTTTCATTCACCCTTCGAGGTATTTGCCGCGACACTAAAAGCAGCGGATCTCGCAACGTCATCTAAACATTAGACCAGTTGTTGCACTTCGACTTGAGACCGCC